>DPBN01000051.1 GCA_003516955.1 Armatimonadota bacterium
GGCCCTTCGGCCTTGGATTGGACGGGAGAGGAGTCGATCGAAGGCCAGCCTGCGGTCAAGCCGTGGTGGGAGGTCGAGGAGGAGGAGGCCGTCCGGTGCCTGGATGCCACGTTGTGGTGCCCCGCCAATCTCGGCTACTTCCGGGGCGGCGGATTCTCCACGGACTTCCAGACGAAGGCGCCGATGCCCGTCACCATGTCTCGGTTGAACCTCGTCGGCGGGCTGGGCCCGGTCCTGCAGATCGCCGAGGGTTGGGTCGTCGAGCTTCCGCGGGAGATCCACGACCGCCTCGACGCTCGGACGGACCCGACGTGGCCGACGACCTGGTTCGTGCCGAGGATCACGGGAACGGGGCCGTTCCGCGACGTCTACACGGTCATGGCGAACTGGGGAGCCAACCACGGCTCCATCTGCTACGGACACGTAGGCGCCGACCTGGTCACGCTGGCTTCGATGCTGCGCATCCCCGTGGACATGCACAACGTGGAGGAGACGGCCCTGTTCCGGCCGGCCGTCTGGTCCAGGTTCGGCGCGCTGGACCCGCAGGGTGCCGACTTCCGCGCGTGCGCGCTGTACGGCCCCCTCTACGGCTAGGCTCCAAACCCAGGAAAGGCTCGCGTGGGCCCCGGCCTTTGGGCCGGGGCCCATGCCACAGAATTAGTTCCGAAGCGGCTGCGGGCGACCGGTCGACGGCGCGACCTCGACGTAGGCGGTCGGCGGCACCACAAGGTAGATGTTCTCGCCGATCTCCTCCCACGTGCCTTCTTGGGCGTAGTTCACACCGGCCATGAAGTCCACGATCTTCTGGCGCAAGACGGGCTCCGTCGCGGACAGGTTCAAAATCTGCTGCTCCCCGCGCTTCAGGCCGTTGGCGGCCGCCAGCGCGTCCTCGAAGCAGAAGACTTGCCGGCGCACCGTCACGTTGTAGCGGTAGACAGGCCGCATCGCCGTTGGAGAAGAGACAGGGGCTTCTTCGTCCGGGTCCAGCTCCAGCTGGCTGCGACCTCCGCCGAAAAGACGCTGAAACAAGCCTGGGCGCTCTTGGATGGCATCCGTATCTTCCATGATTTCCGATCCTCCTGTTCCGACTCTCAGCCGGGGCGTTCCCCGAAAAGAGCCGATCCCACCCTGACGTGGGTCGCTCCCTCCTGGATCGCCACGTCGAAGTCTGCGCTCATGCCCATGCTGAGCCACTCGCAACCGAACCGTTCCCCGAGAAGCCGCAACTCCCTGAAGAAGGGTCGCATCGCCTCCGGGTCCCTCAGGTTCGGCCCGATGGTCATCAGTCCACGGACGCGAACACCCTTGCATTGTGAGGCCAGCTCCCAGAATTCGTCAAGACTTTCCGGGGGAACTCCGGATTTTTGCGTCTCATGCGCAAGATTCACCTCGATCAGCGCGTCCACTGGGGCCGGCAGCTTGTCGAACTCCTTCAGCTGGCTGGGGGACTCCAGCGTGTGGATCACTTGGAACAGGCCGGCAGCCTTGCGCACCTTGTTCGACTGCAGCTTTCCGATGAAGTGCCACTCGATGTCGGCCGGCAGCCCGGCGACTTTCGGGGCGGCCTCTTGGACGCGGCTCTCCCCGAACACTCGCTGGCCGGCCTGGTAGGCCTCCACAATCCGCTCCAAGGCGACGGTCTTCGTCACCGCGATGAGCAAGACCTCCTCGGGCCGCCGGCCGACCGACTCCGCCGCCTTGGCCATCCTTTCGCGCACATCCTCCAGGCGCTCCCGCACCGTTCTAGCCTGACTCATCGCGCGCGGCCCTCCAGCACCATCGTCTGCTCCGGCTTCAGGCGGAGCCGCGCCGTGCCTACCGACCCGCTCCAAGCGACCCGGAAGCGCGCGCCACGGAGCAGATCCGTCAGCCACCTCGGCCTGCTCGGGAATCCGCGCGCCTCCAGACGAATCGGCACGTCCTTCTCCTCAGCCGACGCGTTCAGAACCGTCAGGTACCCGTTCCCGAACCGCTCCAGCCAAACATGGGAGTCGCTGGACCGGGCGTGCGTCACCGGCTGCCAACCCGCCTCGGAGAGCCGCCGGATCTTCGGCACCCGGTCTTTGAAGAGGGCACGGTCGCGATTCACCAAGTCCGGCCGGTCCCAGTACACTCGCGTCGAAGCGTCGGGACTGAACATGCTCGGGAACATTCCGTAAAAGGCCGCGCGATCCACGTACCGCTCCATCCACTCCGGCGGGAAGCGGTCGAAGTCGGTGTTTTGCAGCAGGAGATACGGCTTGCCCGCGCTGAACAACCTCCGGTACAGCAGCGACGCATCCGAATCGGGCTGGAAGCTGCCGTTCGGAGCCCAGTTCGTCTCGATTCCCATCACGTCGAGCAACCGGCAGAAGATCGGGTGGGCGATGGGGACGGCGTTGGCGAAGAGGTAGTAGCCCCTCCTGCGGAGGTCCCTCGCCACGAACTCCGCGAACTCGTAGCTCTGGTACCACTGTGGCAGCACCGCGCGGCCGTCCGCGTCGAAGGTCGGCGCGTACGGAGACAACCGCAGGTGTTCCTCAGCATAGTTGAGCACCTCCGACCACCCTTCGAGAGAGTCCAGGTACTGGCCGTCCAGCCCCGCGTCTCCGTTCTTCGGCACCGGATGCCACCGGTCGGCGTCCAGCGGGTTGTAGTTCAGCCAGGCCTTGGTCGGATTCCCCGGCCCGCCGCCGAGGCTGGGGCTTGGGTTCAGGACGAACACCGCGCCGTTGCACCACGGCTCCTCGCGGAACTGGAGGTTTATCTCCCCGTCCCTCCCGCGGGTAGCGCACCTCAGGGCGGCCCTGGCCTGGTCCCTCAGGCCGGAGTCGCCGTTCGCAAGGGACCGCAGCGTCTCCAGCGCCGCCTCGTAGGTCCTCGGTGCCTCCGGTGGCATCGGCATCCAGAAGGTCATCGGCTCGGTGTAGCGGAAGCTGAGGATGCCAAGACGGTCGTCGGAGTCGACGGAGTTGTCCCCTTCGTGGAAGGCGACGCCGAAGTCCTGCACCCCCTCCACCTCCGAGGGATCCTTGAACGGCATCCAGAGGCCTTGGCGCGGCAGCCGACGCTCCCTCAATTGGGGATGGAGCCGGTAGAACCACTCCGTGGCTCCGCGAAAGCCCCAGGCGCCCAAGTCCCCCCTCAAGCGCGCGAAGTTCCACTTCAGGGTGACCTTCGGCCTGTCGCCGCCGAGCGCCACATCCCAGGCCAAAGCGAGACAGCCCTGGTCGCGGTTGGCGAACACGCGGTGCACCACCGGTTCAGCGAAGCCCTCTGCCAAGACCGTGGTCGCGTCGCCGCTCTGAACGCAACCGAAGGGGTAGCGACCGATCAGGCCGTTCGCGCCATAGGGCACTGTCAGGAGGTTGCCCAGCTCCCGAGTCCCGCCGAGGCTGCGCGAGGAACGGGGATCGTCCCACCAGAGGCCACCCTTCTCTGGGAGCGGCAGAACGAAGTACACGGTCGCCGGGAACGGTTCCCTCGAACGGCACGCCAGGTCCACCGTGCCCGACCAACCCGCGGCGCCGGCGCGCAGCACCGCGGAAGCACGAACGTCGCGTCCAACAGAGGCATCGATGAACACGGCGGAACCCGAGCGGCGAACAGAGCCCACGAGCGGCACCACCGCCCCGTCTGCGTCCCCAAACGGCCGCAGGTAGAGTCCGCCGGGCCTCAAAACCGGGCGGCCGTCCGCCTCCAAAACCGAGCCGCTCGCTCCAAACCCCAGCGACAGCCCACCCCCGGCGAGCCGTGCGACCACCCGTCCTTTGGACGGCCATCGGATGGACGCGGGCAGGAAGTCGAACATCTCGCCCTCGCCGAGCCCCTTGGCGCGGAAGTCGTCGAACCACACTCGGCCCTTGTGGCGCCGGAACAGAGCGTAGACCGTGACCGAGCGCAACGGCTTGGTCGGGGCCAACACCACGCTGCGTCTCTGCCAGTCGTGGGTGCCGACGTCGAACGGGACGTTCGTACCCCAGAGCGGCGTGCCATCCTGATGGACGGCGTCGATGTACAGGCTGTAGTCGGAGTCCCTGGACCCGGACACGCCCTCGGCCCTGCTCCAGCCGGAGAACACGATGGGTGAGGCGGCCTCTTGGTTCAGCTGGATCGTGCACGAGGCGCCCCGCACCTCCGACTCGGTCGCACTCTCACATCGAATCGACCTCGAGCCCTCCAGCCGGACAGCCGCATCGAACACGAAGCCGGAGCCATAGGGCTGCCAACGCGCATCCTGTTCGAACCCGGGGTCGGGGACCAACTCCCCCGCCATCGCGAGGACCGCCAGAGCCGCAACCATGTGTTGAGAATAGCTCAGCCTTCGCCCGTCGTCGCACCCTCCTCGGCGGCGAGCTCGGCCACGTTCACCGGGACGATCGTGGACACCCCGTCCCTCCCCTGCATCGTGACGCCGATCCAGTTGCCCGCGGCGAGGATCGTCACGTGGTTGTGGGTGATCAGGATGAACTGCGTGTGGGGCCGCATCTCCTGCAGCAGCTCGATGAAGCGCTCGACGTTCCGACCGTCCAAGGGGGCATCGATCTCGTCCAGAATCACGATCGGGCTGGGCTTCACCTTGAGCAGGGCGAAGAGGAACGCTGCGGCGCACAGGGCCCTCTCTCCCCCCGACAGCAACTCCAGCCTCTGCCGCTTCTTGCCCGGAAGAGTCACCTCGATATCGATCCCCGTCTCCAGAAGGTTCCCCGGGGTTGTGAGCTTGAGGCACCCCTCCCCGCCGCCGAACAGCTTGGCGAACGTCTCGGCAAAGGCGGCCTCCAGGCGCTCGAACGTGGCGGCGAAGCGGTCTTGCGTCAGCCGGTCCAGCTCGCGGATGCCCGCCTCCACCTGACGGATGCCCTCCTCGATGTCCTCGACCTGTGCGCCCAGCTCCTCCGCGCGGACCGTCAGCCGCTCGTAGGCCTCGATGGCGCCGAGGTTGACGTCGCCCATGGCCCGGAGCTCCCGCCGGAGCCTCGAGACGATGCCCGGAGCGTCGTCCGGAACATCCACCGTGCCGGCCAGCTGGAGAGCTTCCTCCTCCGACAGGTTGTAGTCCTCCAGCAGCCTCTGGAGGGCCGCCGCCCGCTTGCCCTCCCACCGTGCCCGTGACAGCTCGGCCTGGTGCGCGCCATCGGCGCTGGCTTGGGCGCCTTGGCGGGCCGCGCGCGCCTCCTCGAGCAGCTCCGCCCTCTTCGCGAGCAGATCCTCCTTGCGCGCTAGTCCCTGCTGGAGTTGCTCCGAGGCCCTCAGCCGTTCGTGCTCCGCCTGTTCCTTGCGCTGGACGGCCTCGTCGCGGTCGGCGATCAGCTTCGCCTTCTCCGGTTCGATCGCCGCCAAACGCTTCTCCCGATTCGCCTGACCCTCGGTGAGCGAGCGCAGCCTGCGTTCCGCCGACTGGCGGCGCACCGTGGCCTCTTCGATCCTCTGCTCCGCTTCCCGCAGGAGGCGCTGGGTCGCCTCGGCGTCCGCCGACTTCGCAGCGAGGCTCCGCACCAGCTCGTCGCGCCGAGCCTCCAGACCGGCCACGTCGACCGCCGCCGGCAGCTCGCCCGAGGCCGAAGAGAGGGCATCGAACTCCCTCTGCAGCCTGTCCCTCTCCCTCTCCGCGGAGTGCAACTCCGACGACACGCGGTCGAGCCACTGCTTCGCCTCGTCCCGGTCGGACTGGCCCTCTGCGATCTGCCGCTGCAGCGATGCGACCCTCGCACGGATCTCCTCGGCCTGCCGTCCCAGCCCTTCGGCGGCGGGCCGGCGCGCGGCCACCCGCCGTGAGATGTCCTCGATCGCTTGGACCGTCTCCGCCAGCTCGGCCTTCCGCTGGACCATGCCGAAGGCGGTTCTCGCCGCCACGCCGCCGGTCACGGCGCCGCTCGCGTGCACGACCTCGCCGTCCAAGGTGACGAGTCTGGCCCAGCCACTAGTCCGTGCCAGCCTCAGCGCGTCGTCCAAGGTCTCCACGACGAGGATCCGACCGAGCAGCGAGTCCACGACGGGTCTGACTCGAGCTTCGCAGCGAACCAGCTCCGAAGCCCTTCCGACGACGCCCGGTTGGCGCGAAAGGCGCCTCAGCTCCTCGGACACCACGGGAGGCCGCATGAGCGTCAGGGGCTGGAACGTCGCACGGCCCGCGCGGTTGGCCTTGAGCCACTCGATGGCGGCCTTCGCCTCGCGCTCTGACGGTGCGATCAGGTCGTTCGCCGCACCGCCCAGGGCGGTATCGATGGCGGTCGCGTGTCTCTTGTCCACCTCCAGCGCCTCCCCGACGGGCTGGAACACGTCCGGCAGTCGGCCGGTGTCCGCCGCCGCCAAAACGGCCCGCGCGCCCTGCTGCAGCCCCTCGTGGCTCTCGATGGTGGACTCGATGCCTCGCCGACGGCCGTCCAGCGCAGCCTGCTCGGCCAAGAGCTTTCGGATCGCGATCGACTCCTCCTCCTCGCCTTTGGCCAGCTTGGCGAGCTCGGCCCTCAGGCTCTGGATCTCGCGCTCCCATCCCTTGGCCGCTTCCAGCAAGGCGTCGTACGAGGCCCTGGCCTCTTGGGCGGCCGCGCGGAGGTCGGGCAGGGTGCGATCGATCCCGTCCAGCTCGCGCCGGAGCTCCTTGATGCGCGCCTTGCGGTGCTCCATGGCAGCCTGGGCCTTGGCCCGCTCGGCATTGACCCGCCGACCCTGCTCTAGCTCACGCTCCAGCCTCTGGAGCTCCTCCGCCAAGGCGTGCGCCTCCTGATCGACGCCGGAGACCTCGGCCTGCAGCC
>DPBN01000052.1 GCA_003516955.1 Armatimonadota bacterium
AAGCCGCCCACTCCGCGGCCGAGCGGCCCGAGCCGAACACGGACACCATGCCTGGCGCGCCCATCGACACCCTCTAGGGACAGGACGTCCGACCGGCTCGATCGGCACGCGGAAAGGCGGGGGACGTTGACGCTCGCGAGCCGCGGGAGCTATACTTGTGGCTTGACCAAGGCAGACTCAGATCCGCGCAGAGGTGAACGAACATAAGAAGGTTTGCGAGAAACGTCCGGCCTGATCCAGGGCCGCCTGTCAACGAGCGTTGCCTCCGGTACAGAGAGTTGCGGGTGATTGGGAGCGACGGGTCCCAGTTGGGCGTCATGCCCAGCAGGCAGGCTCTGAACCTGGCGAAGGACGAGGGACTCGACCTGGTGATGGTCGCCCCGAACGCCGATCCCCCCGTCTGCCGGATCATCGACCACGGGAAGTTCAAGTACGACCAAGAGAAGCGGGAGCGCGAGAGCAAGCGCAAGCAGCAGGACGTCAAGGGTATAAAGATCAGTCCGCGCATCGCGGACCACGACCTGGAGCACCTGCTCAAGAAGGCCGACGAGTTCCTCCGCGACGGCGACAAGGTCAAGGTCGTCTGCCGGTTCCGGGCGAGGGAGATCACCCACCCGGAGATCGGGCAGAAGCGGATGGAGAAGATGGCCCAGGCGTTGGCGGAGATCGCCGTCGTCGAGCGGCCGCCCACGATGGACGGCAAGCTGATGGTGATGGTGCTCGCGCCGAAACCGCAATCGGGAAAGAAACATGCCAAAGCTGAAAACCAACAAGACGGCAGCAAAGCGGTTCAAGATCACGGGGAGCGGCAAGATCACTCGCCGGAAGTCCCATAACAACCACATGTTCCTGCACAAGAGCGCGTCGCAGAAGAGGCGCCTCGAGCAGGAGCCCGAGTTGTTCAAGGGCGAGAAGAAGCGGGTCCGCCGCCTTCTCGGCATCTGAACTCAAGCGGAGCAACCTACCGTAACCGCCCCAAGGGGCTGGGAACCGGTCGCAAACCAAAAAGGAGCAAACCATGGCAAGAGTCAAGCGTGGCCTGATGCGCCACAAGCGGCACAAGAAGATCATCGATCGCGCCTCCGGCTATTGGGGTCGGAAGAAGAACGTCTTCAAGCGCGCGAACGAGCAGGTGATGAAGTCGGGGCAGTACGCCTTTCGGGATCGCCGAGCCCGGAAGCGGGACTTCCGCCGACTGTGGATCGCGAGAATCTCCGCGGCGTGCGCCGAGTGCGGCGTGAAGTACAGCCAGCTGATCCATGCGCTGCAGGAGAAGGGCATCGAGGTCAACCGGAAGATGCTCTCCGAGCTCGCCATCCACGACATGCCGGCCTTCAAGGCGCTCGTGGAGCACGCGGTCGGCACCCAGCCGGCTTAGGACCAACGCTCCATCCGAGCCGAGCATCCTCGGCCCCGCGTCGCATCTCCGTCGGCGCGGGGCCTTCTCCTGTGCTAAGCTAGGCGCAACCGGGCTCGGTGTCGTCCTATGCTGTCCTCCCTCCTTTTCGCCGCCGCTCTGGGCACGGCTCCAGCAGCCCAGCCCGTCTCCCTGAACCGCGTGTTCGCCAAAGGCGAGCGCAGCCAGTACGAGGTGAAGGCGCACCTGGTGGAGGAAACGAGGGGCGGCGGCCTGCAGACCTTCGTGCCCAGCGACCTGGACATCGTCTACCGCTTCGAGCACACGGTCACCGAACTGAAGCAGGACGGCATCGCCGTGCTTCGCTACCTGCGACCGACAATGACGGTTACCGAGGGGGAAACGGTCGACTCCGCGCCGAAGACGAAGGTTGAGAAGATCAACCTGGATGCGACGATCACCGTCTCCCCGATCAACGAGCTACTCAACATCGTGGAGAACAAGAAGTCGGGCCTGAAGAAGACGGTGGCACGCAGGCAGCTCGGCGAGATTCTCGACGCGTTCGTGGACGGCTTGGGCCAGATGGTGCTCTTCATTGGTTCGATCGACAGCAGCCTGGACTTCGCCCCGAAGCTGCCGTTCGACGAGGTCGCGCCGGGCGACACCTGGAAGCGCACGGCGGGCTACTCGCCCCAGAAGCTGGCCGGGGCCGAGGGGAAGACCGCCGTGCAGCGCCTGGATTACACCTACCGCTACGAGGGCGTTGTCGATTCGGGCGGCCGCAAGGTGCACCGCGTGACGGCGGAGCTCAGTGTGGAAACGGACCTGGCCGAGTTCTTGCACCAGATCAGTGGCAGAAAGCCGGAGCAAACCGGACTCAAGGCGATACCTTTCAGGCTACAATCGAAGATGGAGTTCGACTTGGACCTGGCGACGCGCAAGACGCTCCGGGCGCTCGCGACGAGCCAGGGACGGGCCGAGGTGCTGACCACACGGCGGACGGAGCCGGTGCTGGAACAGAGGATGCGTGGCAGAACCCTGTTGAGGCTCCTGCCTGCAAAGTGAGCCCAGGACGGGCGGACGGGATGGAGGTAGGCCAAGGATGGCACGAAGGACGGGCGGATGGGCGCTCGCGTTGGCGCCCGTTCGGGCGCAGGCGGCTCTGCCGCGGGTTCGCAAGGGAGTTCTCTCGGGCGTCGGCTTGCTAGGTCTCGCGGTCGTTGCGGCCGCGGTCGCGCCGGGTTTGTTGGCGGTGGCTGTTTGGGTGGCTGCGGGCTGCGGGTGTGCCGCGCCCTGGACCCTGCGCCGGACTCCCTGGATGGCGAGGGGGATCGTCGCTGGGGGTGGGCTGGCCTCCGGCTGGGTCGCTTGGGTCTGGCCACTGAGCCCATGGCTTCTGGCAGGCGCCTTCGGCCTTGCGGGAGGCGTCGGGTGGGGGCTTGAGTCGCTCCGCCGCCGCAGGGAGCTGGACGAGCGCCTGTTCGAGGATCTCGGCTCGCTGCTCAGCGCCGCGCACCCTTACACGCACGGCCACTCGATGCGTGTGGCCGAGCTGGCCGTTCGCATCGGCAAGAGGATGGGTCTTAGTCGGGCGGAGCTTCGGGATTTGCGCAGGGCAGGGCTGCTGCACGACCTAGGGAAGCTCGCCCTTGCTCGGCGCGTGCTCGACAAGCCGGGGGGCCTCACGCAGGAGGAGAGGGCAGAGGTTCGCCAGCATCCGCTCCTTGGGGCCAAGGTCGCCGAGGCGGCCGAGCCGTTCCGGAGCGTCGCCCGCTGGGTGCGCCACCATCACGAGCGGCCGGACGGCAGCGGCTACCCGGAGGGGCTGAAGGGGGAGAAGATTCCCGTGCTCTGCCGGGTGTTGGCCGTCGCGGATGCCTTCGATGCGATGACGGGCGGCAGCGGCGGCTCGGAGAGGTCGTACCGTGCCGCGATGGGCCGGGAGGAGGCGTTGGGCGAGCTTCGCCGGCACACTGGCGCCCAGTTCGACGAGAGGGTGGTGAACGCTCTGATGGAGGCGCTCGATGATCCTTGCTAGTCCGCTCGAGGCGACGCTGGCGGGCGCGGCCGCGCTGCTCCTGTGCCTGTTCTTGGGCAGATGGTTCCAAAGGACCTTCACCCCGGCGGTGCTTCGGGCTCGATTGCGCGGGGCCTCGCCCGCCTTTGCCGAGGCGGCGTTGTCTCGCGTTCCTGAGCTGGCAGACGCGCGCACGGAGGCCGCGCGAGTGCTGCGGGGCTTGGCGACCGAGCTGGGCAGACGAGCCTCCGGGGCGGATCGGATGCGCTGCGCGCTGGACCTGTTCTGGGCGGGGCTTTCCGCCTGGGGCGACGACGAGCTGCTGCGTTGGAGGCGCTCGCTGGCCGTCGCGACTCCCAGAGAAGCCTGGGGTCCCGTGGCGAC
>DPBN01000361.1 GCA_003516955.1 Armatimonadota bacterium
CGCCATCCCGTCCGTCGAGACGTCGTCCACCCGCCCGACGAAGTTGCTGATGAACGTCGCGCCCGCCTTCGCCGCCAGCAGGGCCTGGCTCACCGTGAACACCAGCGTCACGTTCGTCTTGATCCCCTCGTCGGAGAGCCTGCGGACCGTCGCCACGCCGGCCGGCGTGAGCGGCACCTTCACCACGATGTTGGGGTGCCACGAGGCGATCTCGCGCGCCTCCCGCAACATCCCCTCGCGGTCGGTCGCCACCACCTCCGCGCTGATCTCCCCCTCCGGCAGGATCTCGCAGATCTCGAGGACCGTCTCCTTGAACCCCCGGCCGGCCTTGGCGATCAGGCTCGGGTTCGTGGTGCATCCGTCCAGAATCCCCCACTCGGCAGCGCGGCGCACCTCGTTCGCGTCGCCGGTGTCGATGAAGAGCTTCATGCGGCGATTTTGACGCTCGGGCCGGGGGCCGCTAGGGCTTTCCGATCCTCTCCAGCGGGATGCGCCGGAACCCCGGCGGAACCCGCTTCAGAGCCTCCTCCAGGGTCAGCGCCCGGGCCTCCACCACGTTGTCCCGCAGCTCCAGGTCCTTGTCCGTCAGGCCGTCGAGGTAAGCGATCCAAGATCCCCCGAAGCAGACGTTCCTCAGGACCGCGTTCCCCGCGGGATGGGCCAGGTCCTCGCCGCTCCTCAGCGCCCGCGCGAGCTGGGGATACCGGGTGCTGTACGGCGGCTCCAGCGGCTTCATGGCGTCCATCTTCTCCATGTAGCCCCATTCGCCTCCCCGCTGGAACAGCCCCTTGGCCCAGCCCTTGCCCCTCGCGTCGAAGCTGATCGCGGGCTGGCAACCGAGGAACACGTTGTTCTCAACGCGGTTGTCGCGCCCGCCGCCGATCATCACGCCGATGCCCTTGGTCTCGAAGACGTTGCCGTACACCGTGGTGCCGCAAAGGCAGTCGTCCAGATAAACGCTCATCACCGAGGTGTAGTTGCCCTCCGTCGACACGGTGGGGTTCACGTCCCGGAACCAGTTCCACCGCACCACGGTGCCCCGCATGGTGGCGTCGCGGCCTGCGTAGAACGCCCCCGCGTCTCCGGTGTCCGTGCAGACCCTCTCCACCAGGTTCCTTTCGAACAGGTGGTCGTTCCCTCCCCACAGGATCGCCGTGTGGGGCAGGTCGTGGAAGCGGTTCCCTGCGACGGTGTGCCCGACGCCCTGCACGAGCACGGCCGGGCGATAGGTCCGGCACCAGCGGGAAACCCGATGGATCTCACATCCGCGGACGAAGTTCTTCCCCGGGGTCAGCTTCGCCCGGTCGCCGCCCTCCAGAACCACCCCTCCCTCGCCGAGGTCGGTGAGCTCGCAGCGCTCCACGCCGCACTCCTCCCCTTGGATCTGAACGCCGTTTCCGCCAAAGTCTCGGATCAGGCAGTCGGCCACCACCACCCTGCGCGCCGATCTTACCGCCACCGCCGAGGTTCGGCCGACCTCCAGCGTGAAGCCCTCGATCCGGACGTCGCTCGCGCCATCCACCTCGAACATCGGGCCCGGCAGCGCGCTGGCGAGCACCTCGCCCGGCTTCGGCGTCTGCTCGAAGATCGCGTACACGCGGCGGCTCTCCCGATCGACCCAATACTCGCCCGGTTGGTCGAGCGCCTCGAGGGCGTTCTCAAAGTAGTACCGTCTGCCCGCCTTGTAGCCGTAGCCGCTGCGGGGCGGGGCGGTGGTCACCTTGCCGGTGGCCGCGTCGAAGCCCGCCACCTGGTCGTGCGTCTCGGCCCAGTCAAACACCCAGTATCCGTAGACCCAAACGTCCTTCCATCCCCGCCAGCCCTTCACCGAGGGGTCGTTGCACACGAAGCCGTCTTCCGAAGCCTCGCCCGTGCGGAGCCAGCCGCCGTTCGGAGCGTCGGCGTTGGGGTAGCGAGCCAGCGTCATCGGCCGGCCGAGTCGGAACAGCTCCATCGCCTCCGGATTGGCCCCTACGCCGAACCCGCGGTGCACCAGCCGTCCCGGGTCAACGCCGGCCGCGGCCAGATCGGCGACCAGCACCTTTCCCTTGGCCGCCGGCGCGAGGCGCCCCACGATCGCCGGGTCGGTGGCGGTTCGCCAACGGTTCAGGGCCACTCCGCCCTGCAGGCGCGCCGACCGCCCCCTGCCCACGATGGACAGGCTCGAATCCTCCGGCCCGAGGCGGATCGTGCTCAGCACGGCGTAGGTTCCCGGAGCGACCTCGATCCGCGCCGGCTGGCCGGGCTGCCGGCCGCTCCGCACGGCCTCCACGGCCTCGGCGATCGTCTGGATGGGCGACGAGCCTCCGACCTTGACGACGTACGGCGTTTGGGTGACCGCCAAGCTGGCTGCGAGCGCGACGAACATGCCTCTGCTTTCGCCGGTCGCCACACCTGATCCTGCCTCCGCAACGATGCCCTCGCCCAAAATGCGGGCGTGGGTCCGTTGCACGACACCATCGTCGCGCCGATCACCGCCTACGGGCGCGGCGCCGTCGCGATCGTCCGGGTCTCCGGGCCGGACGCGTTCGACGTGGCTCGCGCCGTCTGCCCCGACTTCCCGGATCGGCCGGAGAGCGGCCGCGCGCGCCACGTCCGGCTGGAGAACGGCGACGACGGCCTCCTGCTCGCGTTCGCAGGGGGCTCGGGGTACACGGGCGAGCCCTCCGTGGAGTTCCAGGTCCACGGATCCACGGCGTCGGTCCACACGCTGCTGGACGCGTGCCTGCGCCAGGGCTGCCGCCTGGCCGAGCCGGGCGAGTTCACGTTCCGCGCGTTCTTGAACGGGCGGATGGACCTCACCCAGGCGGAGGCGGTCCGCGCTCTCGCCGAGGCCCAGACCGCGCTCCAGCTCCGCGA
>DPBN01000294.1 GCA_003516955.1 Armatimonadota bacterium
GATCAGGACGGTCGCCACGCCGCTCTCGGCCAGGCGGTCAATCAGACCGGCGGCGTGCGACGGCGGCCAGCGCTTGGTGGCCCAGGCCGCGCCGGGGTTCAGCACCACGAACGGCCTGCGCACACCGGCCTGCTCGAGGGTCCCTTCGATCGTGGCGCGGTCGGTCGGCGAGGGTTGCAGGCCGAAGTCCGCTTGGTGGGCGAGGCCTCCCGCGGCGCGAGCCACGTCGACGTACTGGTCTACGATGTGCCACGAGGTCGGGTCCGGCTTCACCGGTTGCGAGGCCAGCCAAGCGCCTTCGCGCTGCCAGTGGTAGCCCAGCTTCAGCCCGGCCTTGCACCGCCAGACCGGCAACGCACTCTTGGCCAAGCCCTGAAGGTCCAGAGCCGCGTCGAACTCGCCCTCCAGCCGAGGCCAGGTTTTGGGTGCGAGGCCCGGTCGGGCCTCGATCACCTCGTCGACGTGCCGGCAGAGGCGCGGAATCGCCGCGAAACGCGGATCGCAGACCCAGACGACCGTGCAGCCGGGGTGCCCAGCCTTCAGCGCTCCGGCCGCGGGCAGCGAGCAGACCACGTCGCCCAGCGCGCTGAGCCGGCTGATCAGAAACCTAGCCACGCAGCTCCCTCCAGTGCTGCATGGTCGCGGCGAAGATCGCGCTCTGCGGCACGAGGCTCGCGTCCTTGCCGATCGCTAGCACCACGCCGCGGCCCCAATACGGGCGGAACTGCTCCGGAGGCATGTGGCCGAACACCGTCACGGTGGGCACTCCCAAGGCCGAAGCGATGTGGGCTGTGCCGGTATCGCCGCTGAGGTGGATGGCGGAGAGCGAGACCGCGGCCATCGTCTTTCGGAGCGGGAGCGCGCCCACCCAGTCGATGGCGTCGGGGAGGTCCGGGTGCGGGTCGGCGGGTCCTCCGAGGTACGCCACGGCGAAGCCCTCCCGAAGCAGCAGCTCACCGACGCCTCGCCAACGATCGATGGGGACGATCTTCTTGGGGTGGCCGGCGCCGACGGCGATGGTGACGAGCGGCCGATCCGGCAACCCGCTCCGGAGCTCCTCGCGCTCGCGGGTGAGGTTGGGCAGGATCGGCGTAGGGTCGCCCGTCGCGAAGCCGAGATAGCCCAGCGTCTCGAGGTTCTGGTCGACGACGTGCTCGGCGCGGTGGGGCCAGGGGCGAACGGGATTCAGCCTTCTGGCCAGGCGGTCGGTGGAGCGCGCCGCGACGCGCCGTTCCGGCCTCGCGCACCACAGGCAGAGGGCGGTCTTGGAGTGGCCTTGGAGGTCGATGCCGAAGTCGTAGCGGCGGTCCCTCAGCCTGCGGTAGAAGCGCCACTGGCGCGCCAGGCCCCAGGGGGTCCACCGGCTGCGCTTCTCCTGCCGGCTGTCGAAAGCCTCCAGGCCGTCAACGAGCCGCTCGGTGTCGATCACGTCGGCGCAACGGCGATCGACCACCCAGTCGATGACTGCGCCCGGGACGGACCGCCGCAGGCGCGAGGCCACGGGCAGGGCCATCACGCAGTCCCCGATCGCCGAGAACCGGACGATCAGGAACCTCGGCCCGCTTCGATCCATCCCTTCCTTCGGGCACTCTTCCATCGGTCGTGGAGCCAAAGATACTGGTCCGGCCAGCGCCGGATCAGGGACTCGAGATCGCGATTGAGGTCGGCCATGATCTCTTCCGGCTTGACCCCGCTGGCTCGGTCGTAGGAGCGGGCCGGAAGGATCTCGATATGGAGGCGCCCGACGCCGGTCGAGATGCAGGCGAGCGGGACGAGCGGGGCGCCGGTTCGGAGGTGCAGCACGGCCGGCCCGAGCACGGTTCCGGCGGGCACGCCGAAGAACGGCACGAACGCCTCCGACGAGTTCTGGTCGGGAAGGATGGCGACCACGCCGTTCGCCTTGAGCTTCGCCAGGATCGGCCGGGCGGCGTTGCCTCGCGGGATCACCTCCGCCCCCGCATGGCGCCTCATCCGAAGCACCAGGTCGTTCAGCTCCGAGTCGTTGGCGTCCCTGGCCACGACGCTCATCGGGAACCCGGAGGCGGAGAACCAGTGTGCGCCGCGCTCCCAGTTGCCGAGGTGCGCGGTCACCACCAGCACCCCGCGACCGAGGGCGAACGCCCCGTCCAGGTGCTCTCGCCCAGAGACGGTCGTGGTTTCCAGGACCTCCTGGTCGGTGCGGAGCTCGGTGCGGAGGAAGTCGGCCGCGTTGCGTCCGAAGTGCTCGAAGACGCGGACGGCCAAGCGCCGGCGCTCCTCCTCGGACAGCTCGGGAAACGCCAGCGCGAGGTTCGAGAGCGTGCGCAGCCGGTGCTTCTTGGAGAGCCGGAACGCGAGCCTGCCGATGCGCTCGCCCGCGGCAGCCGCCCGCTCGGGGCTCGTGGCGACGCACCACCGCTGGGCTCGAACGAAGGCCCAGCTACCCAGTCGCGTGGCGATCTTGTTCGGCTTCCACTTCATCGATTCGGTCGGCCAGCCACCTTCGGAAGTCGTCCGCCGGCTCGATGCTGGGGTGGAGCAGCGCGACCACCCAGCGGAACCGATCCAGGTCCGACCGGCGGCGGATCTTCACCCAGTCCTTGGCGGACGTGACGACCGTTGCTCCGGGCGGCACTCCCTCCAGCAGGTTACCCGCGAGGAGCGGGTCGTGGTCGGTGCGGACCACCAGCCGGGAGAGCCGAACGCCGGCCTCGGCCAGGGACCGTTCGAAGCGGTCGGGCCGACCGAGCGCGCAGAGCAGCACCGCCTCCTCGGGCGCGTCGGTTGGGGCGCCGGCGATCGGGTCGAGGAACGACAGAGGCCCCTGCTCGACCCGGAAGCGGCCCGGAAGCACGAGGTCGGCGAGCCGGCGGCTGCTCCTCGGTTCCCGGTATGGGCCTGCGGGGAGGCAGAACCGGTTGGGAGGGCTCGGATCGTCCAGGAGGATGGACACGTCCTTGGCCAGGCGGAGGTGCTGGAAGCCGTCGTCCAGCACCAGCACGGCGTCGGATGCATGCAGGGCGCAGAGCCGGGCGGCGGCAACCCGGTCCCGTCCGACGACCAGTTCGAGATCGGGGCGGAGCCAGCGCAACATGGCGGGCTCGTCGCCCCATTCGCCGGGGTCCAGAGGCCCGTCGGGCGCCCAAGATGCGCTCTCTTGCCTCGGTGACCCGTAGCCGCTGCACGACACGACGACCCTCCGGCCCAGCCCACGCAGCAGGTCGGCGAGGTGGAGCGCGACGGGCGACTTGCCCGAGCCGCCGACGACCAGGTTGCCGACGCACACGATCGGGTGGTGGGGTTGCTCCGCGCGCTTCAGGCCTAGGGAGTAGACGGCCCGATAGCCGAGCCAGCCGGCGGAGTAGAGGGCGGAGAGGGGAAGAAGGGCGGCTCGCTGGATCGAAGGCACCAACCCCGATCCGAACCACACCCGCTGTTCCGTCCCCGCCGGCATCGCAGGAAGTATGCGGCACAGAACCCGCAGGATTCTCTGGGCCTTCCGGCCCCGTCCCGGGTCGGACCGCCCGGCGTCGGCTCGGAGCCATACGGTAAACACGTTGCCATGCCCCGCGCCGCGTTCACCACGCTCGGATGCAAGGTGAACCAGTACGAAACCCAGCGCATTCTCGAGTCCTTCGAGGACGCCGGCTTCTCGGTCGTCCCGTTCGACTCTCCCGCCGACGTCTACGTGGTGAACACATGCAGCGTCACGGCGGTGGCCGAGAGCAAGAGCCGCTACACCGTGCGCCGGGCGCTGCGCTCGAACCCCAAGGCCAAGGTCGTGGTCACGGGCTGCGCGGCCCAGATGGCCCTCAACGAGCGCAGGGCCTTTCCCGAGGCGCACCTGCTGGTGCCGAACCCCGAGAAGATGCGCACCGTGGAGCACGTTCTGCGGGCGTTCCCGGGGCTGGGAGCGGGCCTGCGGCCCCGGCCAAGGAGCGCCAAGACGCCCGGCTCGGCTTGGAAGGGCCGCACGCGCGCCACGATCAAGATTCAAGAAGGCTGCAACGTTTTCTGCAGCTACTGCTCCATTCCGTTCACGCGGCCGCACATGGTCAGCCGTCCCGCGGCGGAGATTCTCGGCGAGGTGGACCGCCTGGTGCAGATGGGCTACAAGGAGGTCGTGCTCAGCGGCGTGCTGATCGGGGCCTACGGGCCGGACACCGGGAGCGGGGGTCCGCACTTCGAGGACCTCATCGAGCTGATGGCAGACACCCCGGGGCTGGAGCGGATCCGCATCAGCAGCATCGAGATGCGGCACGTCACGTTCCGGCTCATGAACCTCATGGCCTCCGGCCTGGTGGTGCCGCACCTGCACCTGCCCCTCCAGAGCGGCAGCGACGGCGTGCTGCGCGACATGAACCGCCCGTACACCTCCAGGGAGTTCCTGGACCTGCTGGACCTGCTCCGCGCGGTGGTGCCGGACCTCTTGGTCACCACGGACGTGATGGTCGGCTTCCCCACGGAGACGCCCGAGCGCTTCGAGGAGAGCCTGAGGACCGTCGAGCAAGCCTCCTTCCTGAAGGCGCACGTGTTCCGCTTCAGCCCCCGCCCTGGAACCAAGGCCGACGTGTGGGGCGACGCGGTGGCCGCCGAGGAGAAGCAGCGCCGGAGCCAGCTGCTGATGGAGGTCGCGGGGCGCACGGGCGAGGCCGAGGCTGCGAGGTTCCTGGGGAGGAGCCTGCGCGTTCTGGTGGAGGGGAAGTGCCCGAAGACCGGCCTGATGGCGGGTCTCTCGGACAACTACCTGGAGGTTCGCTTCGCCGGTCCGGCCGAGCTGGCCAGGCGCGTCTGCACCGTTGCCGCGATGGAGGTTCGCGACGGGGTCGTGTACGGGGAGCTGGCGACCCCCGGGGGCTCGTCCGGCTCCAGCGACGACCTCATCCGCGTCGCGGCGCTGTGAGTCCCGGTTTTGCCCGGCGCGCCGGGCTTGGTGCATAATGTTCAGGCTGTTCCTCGCCGGAATGCCGGGCGAGGCGGCTCTCGTAGGTGCAATCCATGTCTCAGGAAATTCTGGATCGCGTTCGCAAAGTCGTCGTCAACGCTCTGAACGTCAAGGAGGAGGAGGTCGTCGAGAGCGCTTCCTTCCAGGAGGATCTCGGTGCGGACTCGCTGGACGTCGTGGAGCTCGCCATGGCGCTGGAGGAGGAGTTCGGGATCGACATCCCTGACGACGACGTCAACAACATCAAGACGGTCGGGGACGCCGTCAACTACATCAGCCAGAAGGCATGAGCTCTCCTCGCCGCTCGTCCGGCCGGGTGGTGGTTACCGGTCTCGGCGCGGTCACTCCGTTGGGTGTCGGCGTGGTCCCCACTTGGGAGGCGCTGAAGGCCGGCAAAAACGGGATCGGACGCATCACCTGCCTCGATCCCTCGGACTTCTCCACGCAGATCGCGGCGGAGGTCAAGGACTTCAACGCCGAGGACTACCTGGACCGGAAGGAGGCCAGGCGGATCGACCGCTTCATCGCCTTGGCGGTCGCCGCCGCGAAGATGGCCATTGAGGACGCCTCGCTGAAGATCTCCGAGGAGGAGACGTTCGACGTGGGCGTGCTGGTCAGCTCCGGCATCGGGGGCCTGACGTTCCTCGGCGAGCAGCACAAGCGGATGCTGGAGGCCGGTCCGGGCAAGGTCTCCCCGTTCCTCGTGCCGTACATGATCCCCGACATGGCTTCGGGCTACATCTCCATCCTCAACGGGTACCGGGGGCCGAACCTGTGCGTCGTGACGGCCTGCGCCACGGGGTCCCACTCGATCGGCGAGGCGGCGCACATCATCCGGCGCGGAGACGCCAAGGTGATGCTGGCTGGCGGGAGTGAGGCTCCCGTGAACCCGATCTCGCTGGCGGCGTTCTGCGCCGCCCGGGCCATGAGCACGCGAAACGACGACCCGGAGCACGCCTCGCGCCCGTTCGACAAGGACCGGGACGGCTTCGTGATGGGCGAGGGCGCGGGGGTGCTGGTGCTGGAGGACTACGACTACGCCGTGGCCCGAGGCGCCAGGATCTACGGCGAGCTGGTTGGCTACGGGCTGAGCGGCGACGCCTACCACATCACCCAGCCGGACCCGGACTCTCGCGGAGCCGTCCGCTCGATGGCGATGGCCCTCGAGAGCGCCGGCCTGAAGCCGGAGGACGTGGACTACATCAACGCCCACGGGACCTCGACCTACTACAACGACAAGGGTGAGACCGAGGCGATCAAGAAGGTGTTCGGCGAAGCCGCGTACAAGGTCGCGGTGAGCAGCACCAAGTCCATGCACGGGCACCTGCTGGGCGCGGCGGGCGCGGTGGAGGCCGTGGCGTGCCTGAAGGCGATGGAGGAGGGGATCATCCCGCCCACCATCAACTATGAGACGCCGGACCCGGAGTGCGACCTGGACTACGTGCCGAACGCCGCGCGGCAGGCCGAGGTGAAGGTGGCGATGTCGAACTCGTTCGGCTTCGGCGGTCACAACGCCACGCTGATCTTCCGCAAGGTTTGAGCGTTTGGGAGCGGGTCGGGAACCGCCTGCTCCCTCTCAACCCAGCCGGATTCGCAAGGCCTCACGAAGCCGCTCGGCGAAGGGACCGTCCTCCCATCGGTTGCTCGAGTAGGATGCGGGTCGCTCGAAAACGAGCGAGGGGTCGACGAGCGGAGGACCGTTCGGGATGCTCGCCTGGACCAGCACGGCGCGCTGGGTGATCCGCAGAGCGCACCCGCACACCTTGAGGCCCGTCCGCTCGTCCACCACGTCGTTCGGCGAGATATGGGCGAAGCAGTCGGCCGTCCGGCCGGCGGCAGCGACGAAGGGCGTCTGCTCGGCCAAGGCCGCCGGCAGGCCGCAGGCGCGCAGCGCATCCACCAACGGCTCGACCACGCGCCGGTACACCCTGCGGACGGAGCGGGAGAGCGTTGCCGGGTCCTCGCCGGGCTCCGCCAGACCCTCCAGAGGCCATGCGAGGCCGACGGTGACGTCGTGCCCGTGGAGCACGGCCTTTCCGCCCGTAGGCCTGGCGACCCAGGGCACGGGGTTGCCGGGCAACAGGTCGCGCTCCGCCCGTTGCCAGTAGCCGAGGCTGACCCAGGCGCCGGTCCAGCGATACACGCGGCAGAGCCTCTCTCCCCGCTCGGCGCGCTCCAGCAGGGCGGCGTCGCGGGCCATGTTCTCCCGACCGTCCGTCGGTCCGTCGTCTGCGAGGACGAAGTCAGCCATGGTAACACCGGGAGGCGGGGTCCGCCTCCGGACCCCGCCGCGAGCCTCAGCTGGGACGCCAGCAGACGTCCAGGTTTTTGACGGCCGCCGTTTCGTCCAACCGGCCGACGACCTGGGTCGTCGGCGCGTCGTGCAGCAGGTCGGGATTCTCCCGCGCTTCGGCGCAGATCGCACGGAGGGCGTCGCAGAACGCGTCCAAGGTCTCCTTGGTCTCGGTCTCCGTCGGCTCGATCATCAGCGCCTCGGGCACGATGAGCGGGAAGTAGTTCGTCGGTGGGTGGAACCCGTAGTCGATGAGCCGCTTGCTGAAGTCCAGGGCGCGGACCCCCTGCTTCTTGTAGGGAGCGGCGGTCAGAACGCACTCGTGCATGCAGAAGCGGTCGTGCGCCGGCGGTAGGACGTCCTTCAGCCTCGCCTGCACGTAGTTGGCGTTCAGCACCGCATGGCGAGAGATGTCCGCCATGTGCTCCCGGCCGAACGCCAGCAGGTAGCTGAGCGCGCGCACCGCCAGCAGGAACTGGCCGTAGTACGGCGACACCTTCCCGATCGACTGGGGCCGGTCGTGATCGAAGGCGGCCTTGCCGTCCCGACGGACCAGCACGGGGGTGGGCAGGAACGGGGCCAGCAGCTCGTTCGCGCCGATCGCGCCGCAACCGGGGCCGCCGCCGCCGTGCGGCGTGCTGAACGTCTTGTGCAGGTTCAGATGCATGCAGTCGAACCCGTGGTCCGATGGGCGGGTGGTGCCCACCATCGCGTTCATGTTCGCGCCGTCGCAGAACACGAGCGCTCCGGCCGCGTGCACCATGTCGCAGATCTGCGCGATGTTCCGCTCGAACAGGCCCAGCGTGGACGGGTTGGTGAGCATCAGGGCGGCGGTGTCTGGCCCCAGCGCGGCCTTCAGCGCCTCGAGGTCGGTGAGGCCGTCCTCGTTCGTCGGGATCGGCTTCACGCGGAACCCGGCCCGAGCCGCGCTCGCGGGGTTGGTGCCGTGCGCGCTGTCCGGGACCAGAACCACCTTTCGCCCGCCTTCGCCGCGGGACTCGTGGTACGCCTTGATGAGCATCAGGCAGGTCAGCTCGCCGTGGGCGCCCGCGAGCGGCTGGAGGGTGACGTGGTCGAACCCGGTGATCTCCTCCAGCATCTCCTGGACGCTCAGCAGCACCTCCAGCGCGCCGCGCACGGTCTCCTCCGGCTGCAGGGGGTGGATGCCCGCGAAGCCCGAAAGACCGGCCACCCGCTCGTTGACCTTCGGGTTGTACTTCATCGT
>DPBN01000100.1 GCA_003516955.1 Armatimonadota bacterium
TCTGCCTCTGGTCTGCGGCGGCGAAGGACTTGATCTCCGCCTGGATGCGCTGGTTGTAGTCCTGCACCTCCCTCTGCTCTGCGCCCTGCCGGGGTTTCGGAACGGCGTCCAGCTGCGAGCGCCGCCTCATCTCCAGCTCCCGCACCTTCGTCTCCGCCTTCTCTCGGATTCCCTTCAGCTTGGCGATCTGTTGGCTGGTCAGACCCAGCTCCTTCACCACCTCGGGATGCAGAATCAGCAGGACGCTCTGCGACTGAAGAGTCAGTTGCCTCAGGCGCAGCCTCTGCGAAGGCGTGAGCTTCCCCAGAATTCTGGCGGCCGTGGCGTCCTGTACCTTTCGGAGCTCGTTGAGCGCCGCCTGCTGCTCCGCCTGGGTCGTCTTCCCTTGGAACAGCGACTGGGCCTTCTCCACGTAGGCTTTGAACTCGGCCTCCACCTGGGCCGAGACCTCCTTAGACAGCTTCAGCTCCTTCCGAATCTCGGGACTCGTCAGCAACGTGAGGCCGATCCTCTCGATCGGGGGCGGAGCGCTCTGGGGCCGCGCGGCGACGGCCATCAGCACGAGCAGCAAGGCGAGAGCGCAGCGGAGACGCATGGCGTTAGGATACACGCTAACTGGCGATCTCCACGGGCTCCTCCGCCGGCTCCTCGCCGTACTCGACCTCGAACGTCGCGCCGGGAAGCAGCCGTCGCGCCTCCTCGAGGAACTCCTTGCTCGGGTCCACCGTCAGGCCCAAGAAAACCGGCAGGAAGCTGTCGGCCGGGAGGACCTGCACGACAACCTCGTGCAAGCCGGGGTGCTTCTCGATCAGGCGACGCAAGGCGCGGAGCTGGCCCTCGGTGGCTCGGGCGAAGGAAACCACCAACCGGTTTGGGTTGTCCATCGACGCGGCCTCGTCGACCACGGCGTCCAGCGATTCGAGCGACTCCAGCCGCAGGTCCCGGCGCTCCTCCCCTCCGAACGCGCTAACCCGCACCCGGCCCGAGGCCACCACGACGGCGTCCCGGCGGATCATCTCCCGAAACTGCTCCTGACGATAGTCCGGCACGGTCCAGCGCGTCTGGCCGGAGAAGTCTTCGAGGATGAACGAAAGCCCCTTCTCCCCATTCTTGAAGGTCTTCGTTTCGACCTTTGAAATGATCCCCGCCATCCGCACCGGCTGCTGGTCCTCCAGCTCGGCGAGGGCGGAACAGGGAGCATCGGCGCGGCTCTCCAGCACCCTCTCGAGACCTCGCAGGGGGTGGTCGCTCACGTAGATGCCCAGCACCTCCTTCTCGAGGGCCAGCTGCGCGGTCCTCGCGAAAGCCTCGACGTTGGGCAGATCCGGGAACGGCTCCGCCTCGCCCTCTCCGCCCTCGCCGAAAAGCGACGCCTGGCCGTGCTGGCGGTCCCGCCAGTGCGAGTCGGCGTCGGCCAAGGCCGGCTCCACGGCGGCGAGGACGCCGGCTCGGTTCGGGTGCAGGGAGTCGAAGGCGCCCGCCTTGGCCAATGCTTCCAGGGCCGTTCGATTCAGGCCGAGCCCCTTCGTGCGCCGGCAGAAGTCGTAGAGGTGGACGAACGGGCCGTTCTCCCTCCGCTCCTCCAGCACGGCCTCCATGAAGCCCGTGCCCACGTTCTTGATCGCCGCCAGGCCGAACCGGATCTTGTCGCCGACGGTGGTGAAGTCCAGCAGCGACTCGTTGACGTCGGGCGACAGCACGCGGATGCCCTTCCGCCGCGCCTCCTCGATGAAGTTGACGATCTTGTCCTCGTTGTCCGCGTACGACGCCATCAGCGCCGCCAGGTACTCCACGGGATAGTTCGCCTTCAGATAGGCCGTCTGGTAGGCGATCATCGCGTAACAGACGGCGTGCGCCTTGTTGAACGCGTAGCCCGAGAACGGCTCCAGATGCTCCCAGATGGCCTCCGCGGTCTCCGGGCCGATCCCGTTCGCAGCGGTGCCCGCCATGAACTCCGCCTTCATGGACTCGAGCTCGCTCCGCTTCTTCTTGCCCATCGCCCGGCGGAGGATGTCGCTCTTTCCGAGGCTGAAACCGGCCAGCGCCTGCACCAGCTTGAGGACCTGATCCTGGTAGACGATCACCCCGTAGGTCTCCCGGAGGATCGGCTCCATCCGCGGATCCAGGTAGGTCGGCTTGCTGCGGCCCCACTTGTTGTCGATGTACGTCGGAATGTGGTCGATCGGGCCGGGCCGATACAACGCCACCATGGCCGCCAGCTCCCGGACGCTGCGGGGTTTGAGCTGGGAGATGTACCGCCGCATGCCCGTGCTCTCCAGCTGGAACACCCCGGTCGTATCCCCGTTGCCCAGCAGTTCGTAGGTCTTGGCGTCGTCGAGCGGAATCTGGCGAAGGTCGATCTCCACGCCGCGAGATTGCCGGATGTTCTGCACGCACTTGCTCAGGACCGTGAGGTTCTTCAGCCCCAGGAAGTCCATCTTGAGCATCTGCATCTTCTCGAGCATGCCCATCTCGAAGGCGGTCACCGGCTGACCCTCCTTCGTGCGGTAGAGCGGGATGTGCTCCACCAGGGGCCGCTTCGTGATCACGATCCCTGCGGCGTGCGTACCCACCCCTCGGATCGTCCCCTCGAGCTTCATCGCCTCGTCGACCAACTCCCGCACCCTCGGCTCGCGCTCGTAGAGCTCCTTGAAGTCCGGGGACTCCTCCAGCGCGGCCTTCAGCGTGATGTTCGGTTTGCTGGGGATCGTCTTCGTGATGCGGTCCGTCTCGCGCGGATCCCATCCCCGCACGCGCCCGACGTCCTTGATGGCCGCCTTCGCGCCCATCGTCTGGTACGTGACGATCTGCGCGACATGGTCCTGGCCGTACTTCTGGGAGACCCACTCGATCATCTCGTGCCGCCGGGCATCCTCGAAGTCGAGGTCGATGTCCGGCATCGAGATGCGCTCCGGGTTCAGGAAACGTTCGAACGTCAGGTCGTACTCCAGCGGATCGAGATCCGTGATGCCGAGACAGTACGACACGAGCGACGCCGCCGCCGAACCCCGCACGCCCATCGAGATGCCGCTGCTCTTGGCGAACTGGGTGAACTCCCGCACCAGCAGGAAGTAGCTCTCGAATCCCGTCCTCTCGATCACGGAGAGCTCGTGCCGCAGACGCTCCTCGGCCCTTTCGTCGACCTTCGCCAGCCTCTCCTTCAACCCCTGCCAAGCGAGCTTCCGCAGGTAGGAGCGGCTCGTTTCCCCTTCCGGCAGATCCGGATCGGGCGGCTCCGGGCGGCCCTCCTCCAAGCTCACGTCGCACAGGTCCGCCACGTGCTTGGTGTTGGAGAGCGCCTCGGGGACGTCCCGGAACAGCTGGAACATCTCCTCCTGAGTCTTGACGTAGAACTGGTCGCTGTCAAACCGGAACCGGTCCTCATCGGTCACCAGCCGGTTCGTCTGGATGCAGAGCAGCACGTCATGCAGCGAGTCGTCCCCCCGGCACAGGTAGTGGGCGTCGTTCGTCGCGATGAGCGGCAGATCGAGCTCGCGGGCGATGCGCAGCAGCGGCTCTCGGATCTCGCGCTGCTCCGGGAGCCCATGATCCTGCAACTCGATGAAGAAGTTGCCGTGGCCGAAGATCTCGTCGTACATCCCGGCCAGGTACTGGGCCCGGTCGTATCGCCCGTAGACCAGCTCCTGGCAGA
>DPBN01000328.1 GCA_003516955.1 Armatimonadota bacterium
GGTCCAGCAGCGTCACCGCCTCGACCGCCGCCTGCGCCGCCACGGTTCGGGCGTCCTCCCCCGGCGCGGCCTCCAGCGTGAGCAGCACGTGCCCGCTGCGCGGATCGACCGCAACCCCGGCCAGCCGCTTGGCCAGCTCGGGGGACTTCGCAAGACGCTCCATGGCCTGCTGGTCTTCGGCCAAGGGAGGGCGGGGCGCGGGCGTCGCGGGCTGGGCGCTCGGCTCGGGCGCGGGCGGCAGCGAGCCGTTCTCCGGGTTGTCGATCACGATCGGCTTCTCGATGATCCCCGTCGCCGGACCCTGCAGCGTCCTTCTGGAACCGAGGAGGAAGCTGACGAAGCCCACCACGACCACCAGGGCCAGCAGACCCAGGCCGTACAGGGTCATGCTCCCCTTGCGCCCGACCCCGAGCAGCTGGGCGCTGGCGGCGGCCTCCCGGTCCGCGATCCTCTGGCGGATCGCCTCCAGCTTCTGCCGCACGGGCTGGGCGTCCGGCGAGATGTCCAGGGCCAGCTCGTACCACTGGATGGCTTGCTCCTCCTCGCCCATTTCGGCGGAGATGTCGCCCAGCAGCGCGTTGGCCGTCGCGTTGTTGGGGAAGCGGCGCAGCAGCGCCAGGCACACGTCGCGCGCCTGGTCGTACTGGCCTCTCATGCGAAGGAGGTTGGCCCGGGCGAGCTCCGGGTAGATCTCGGCGTCGCTGCCCTCGGTGTAGCCCCCCGTGGGCATCGGGGCCCCGCACTCCGGGCAGTACTCCTTGCCACGGGGGACGATGGAGAAGCACTTCTCGCAGTATCTGGGCTTGTCAGGTTCCTGTGCTGCCAAAACCGCCTCCTCCGCGGGCCGTGGGCTCCAGCGCCTCGACGGGCACGAACTCCGCTCTGGCCACGCGAGCGAACACCATCTGCGCGATGCGCTCGCCGGCGCTCAGACGGATCTCCTCGCTCCCAAGGTTCACCAGGATCACGCCGATCTCCCCGCGGTAGTCGCTGTCGATCGTCCCGGGCGAGTTCACCATGCCCAGGCCCAGCCGGAGAGCAAGGCCGGACCTGGGTCGGATCTGCCCCTCGTAGCCGGGCGGGATCTCCACGCGCAGCCCCGTCCGGACCAGCTTCCGCTCCAGCGGGCGCAGGACCACGTCCTCGGCGGCCCTCAGATCCACGCCGGCCGCGCCCTCGGTCGCATAGGCCGGGATCCCGACCCCGCTCTCCGCCACGATCCGCACCGGGATGCGCTCCATTCGACGAACTCCATTATGCGACAGCCGAGCGCGCGCTCCGGGATGGTAAAACGCCGGCGGAGGCGACGTCGCCATGATTCTGCCGATCATCCTCTCGACTCTCGCGACGGTGGGCTCCGGTCAGACCGGCCTTCCCGAGGGCAAGCCCGTGCTTCCCGCCGAAGCGCACCTCACCACGCCCGTCGGGGGTCTGGAGCGCACGCGGTCGCAGGCCTCGGTCGTTCCTGTCTCGGGCCAGCCGTTCTCCAGGGTCCTCCGAGTCACCGTCGGCGCCGAGGCCGACGAGACCAACGCCACCCAGCTGACGATCCCCAACGAGAGGCCCGTGGCACGGGGCGACGTGCTGATGGCGGAGCTTTGGATCCGCGGGACCCGCCGCGACGGTGGACCGGCCAAGGCCGAGTTCCTGTTCGAGCGCAGCCAGAGCCCCTGGACCAAGTCGGTGGTCCAACCCGTCTCCGCGTCAGCCGACTCCGCGAAGTGGCGCCTGTGGCGCATCCCGTTCGAGGCGGCCGAGGACTACGCCCCGGGCGAGGCGATGGCTTCGGTGCGCCTCGCGTTCGGCCCGCAGACGGTGTTCCTCGGCGGCCTCGGCGTGACGAACTACGGCAAGGCCGTGCGGCTCGACCGGCTGATGGCCGAGGCGGTTGCGGCGCAGCCGCTGGGCACCGTCGAGGTCTCGTTCGACCTGCGCTCCACGCGGCAGACGATGCTGGGACTGGGCGGCAACTTCTGCCAGCCGCGCTACGGCTCGTCTGAGCCGATGGACGCGGTGGGAAGGTACTGCCTGCAGAACCTGAACGTGGCCCACGCCCGGATCGGCCTGCCGCTCGACTACTGGGTGCCGGAGAAGGGCCGCTACGCGACCGAGGGGCCGGCGATCGCGGCGATGGCGGCCATGGGCGAGATGTCCCGAAGGGGCGTTCCGATGGTCGTGTCGGTTTGGGAGGGCCCGCAATGGATGCTGCCCGGCCGGCGCGAGAGCGGCCGCGTCCTGCCGCGGGAGAACTACGCCGCCTGCATCGAGGCGATCGTCCGGTTCCTCGCCGAGGCCAAGCGCAGGCACGGCGCCGAGGCGGAGTACTTCTCCTTCAACGAGCCGGACTACGGCGTCAACTTCCGCTTCAGCCCGCGGGAGATGGCCGACTTCATCCGGATGGCCGGGCCGAAGTTCCGCGCCGCCGGCCTCAAGACGCGCTTCGTGGTGGCCGACACCGCGAACGGGGCGAATCTGTACAACTATGCCCGGCCTTTGTTGCAGGATGCGTCCATCGCGCCGTTCCTCGGGCCGATCGCTTTCCACTGCTGGGACGCCTTGGGCGCAACGGACGAGGCCTACAGCCGCATCGCCGAGCTCGGTCGGCAATACCGCAAGCCGGTCTGGTGCCTCGAGGCCGGCCACGACGCCCAGCTGTGGCAGGCCCGCGACCCATGGGGAACGTGGGAGAACGCCCTTCGGACCGCCCTGGCTTACGAGCGGACGATCCGACTGACCGGCGCCGAGCTGATGGACTACTGGACGTACCAGGACAACTACCCGCTGGTGGACGGCAAGACCTCGAGGCCGTATCCCGTGTTCCACGTGGTGCGCTCCATGGAGAGGGTCTTCGCCAAGGGCTCCAGGGTGGTCCTTCCGCGCCTGACCTCCGACGAGCTGAGGGCGATCGGAACCGTCGGCCCCGGCGCGGGAAGGTTCGCCGCGATGTTCGTGAACCCGATCGGGCCCGGCAAGGCGGTGCTGAAGGGCCTGCCGGCCGGCGCGCGCGTGACGATCGAGGCGCACACCGCCGAGGAGCAGAACGCTAGGCGGGCGGCGGCGGTGGCCAAGGACGGCACGCTGGAGGTCCCATTGGGGTCCCGGTCCGTGGTCTTCGTGCTGACGGCCCGCTGAACCTGGCGCTCCGCCTCCCCGTGGCCTCTTGTTAAAGGCAGGTTTCGGGAACGTTAAGCGTCCGTTGCGCACCCTGCCTGCGCCCGTGTGGCCGCTGAAAACTGTTGGCTGGAGGGACTCCTTCAGCCATGAAAAGAGCATTCACCCTGATCGAACTCTTGGTGGTGATCGCCATCATCGCCATCCTCGCGGCCATCCTGTTCCCGGTCTTCGCGCAAGCCAAGGCGGCCGCCAAGAAGTCCAACGCGCTGAGCCAGGTCAAGCAGCTCGGCACCGCGTGGCAGATGTACGCCGCCGACTGGGACGACCGCGCGGTGCACGTCAGCTCGGGCGGGCCGCAGTCCATCAACCGCAGCGACTTCTGGGTCTTCATGCTGCCGTACTACAAGACCGTCTACCTGCTGTTCAGCAGCGAGCGAACGGAGACCGGCTGCTACTATCACAACGCCAACGACCGCATCAACACGCCGTGGGGCTACGCGATCTACAAGCTGAACCCGACGGGCCGTTGCCTCGGCTACGGCTACAACTGGGGCCCGCAGATCTACGCCGGCGGCGGCGTGCTGGACCAAGTCCAGTTCATCAACGGCGACCCGGCGCAGGGCACCGTGCAGGCGGGCCGCTCTCTGACCTCCTTCGTGGAGCCGGCGAACCTGTTCGTGTTCGGCGACACGTATGACACCCCGCGCCCCACGATCGGTATGTATCCCAACAGCGCCGGCGGCAAGGCTTGGATCCTGGACACCTTCCCGGTGACGGCCTCGACCCGCCAGAGCCAGTTCCGCTGGGGCGGCCGCTTCAACATGGCTTACGCCGACGGCCACGCGGGCAGCGTGCAGTACAAGGGCGGTCTCACCGACGGCGTGGGTTACGTCTACGTGCCTGCAGCCGAGAAGAACCGCCTCGCCTACTGCGCCAACCCCGACGAGCAGCTCGACGGCAGCCGCTTCAGCCTTGGCATGATCGCCTGCCGCGACTTCGTCAACATTCCCTACACCAGGAACACGCAGTGGTCGCCCGAGTGATCGTCCTCCTGTCGGCGGTGCTCTGGATCTCCGGGTGCGGGCAGCCGCCACGGAATCTGGAAGCCGAGCAGACCCAGCCTCCCGCGGACCTCGAGGCCGGCAAGAACGCCAAGACCATCGAGGAGTGGGCCCGGGCCAACCCGAACAACGGCTTGCCGGGTAGCGGCGAGGACGGGGGCAAGTAAGGTCCCCGTCGCATGGAACGAGGGCGCGCCGCAAGGCGCGCCCCTCCGGCTCTCGGCCCCTGCGGTCTCAGTAGGTGCATTCGCGGGCGGCCTCGGCCATCGCCCGCAGGTTCTCCACCGGCGCGTCGAAGAAGTGGTCCGACGCGCAGCAGATGTAGCCCCCGTCCGGTCCGAAGCCCTCGAACAGCCGGTGCACCTCGCACCGAACCTCCTCCGGGGTTCCGGCCGTCAGCACGTTGTACTGGTCCATGCCGCCGATCATCGCGATCTTGCCGCCAAAGACCCGGCGCACGGCGGCCGGATCCTCGATGTTGCCGCCCACACCCGGCGGCGAGAGCGTCTCGCTTGCGTCGCACCCGTTCTCCAGGATCTGGTCGAGGATGTTCATCATGCCGCCGCACGTGTGGTAGGTGGACTTGTGCCCCACGGCGCGCAGCGCCTCGTGGATCTTCCGGTCGCAGGGAAGGCAGAACTCTCTGTGCAGCGCCGGCCCGATCACGGTGTCGCTGCTGGCGCCGCCGCCCGTCTCGATCAGGTCGTACTTGGCGCCGGCAAGCGACTCCTCGATGAACCGCAGCTTCTTCTCCAGCAGGATGCGCAGCAGCTCGTGCACCCAGTCCGGGTTGTCCAGGCACTCCAGCACCATCTCGGCGGTGTCCTTCATGGTGCAGGCGTGCTGCCAGCAGCCGGCTTGGTCGCCCCACACGGCGCCCCGCAGGATGCCGTCGTCGCCCACCCGGTCGTATTCGCGCCGGATCCGCTCCTTGTTGAGCCTGCCCACGGGCATGTACTTCTCGATCAGCCGGATGTCCTCGTGGTGCTTGATGAGGTACTCCGTGACCCAGATCGTCTTGCCGTCGCCCTCCGTCTGGTACGTGAGGGTTCCCTCCGGCGTCTCGATGGTGTGGCGCACCACGGGGTGCGTGGGAGAGTCGTCCAGGATCGTCGCGGTGTCCCGCCACTCCGGGGTGCTCAGCCCCCCGGTCACGGGGTCGGCGTAGTACTGGCCCATCGCCTGGAAGTCCTGGATGGCGGCGTCCAGCCCGACTGCTCGGAACGCCTCCAGCGCGTCCATGCCTCCCATGTAGGTTTTCAGGTGATAGTCCTGCCACTGGTGCAGGGTGGCGGGCAGTCGGTCCGGCTTGCCGAGGTTCAGCGCGGTGAGGAGGCGCTCCTTGGGGGTCATGGGGATCGTCCGGGGTCAGTCGGTGTGGAAGACCTCCTCGCACTCAGCCCACCACTCGCCCGGTGCGCGGTTCTCGAGGCCGAACTGCATCGGGTCGGTGATCTTCCACCACTCCTGGGTCTTGGGGCAGCGGGCCATCTTGGCCATGTCGGCCTCGTGGTCGTCGCCGACGTACTCGTAGTAGCTGAACAGGAACCAGCGCCCGTCCGGCATCCGTCGCAGGAAGATCGAGTAGTTGCGGATGTTGCAGTCCCGGATGGTCCGCAGCACTTCCGGCCAGACCTCGCGGTGGATCCGCTTGTACTCCTCGATCTGGTCCTCGCGCAGCCCGACGACTTTGGCGTAGCGTTTCACGGTTGGCCTCCCGTCGCCATTGTAGCGGGATCGGCTCGGCGCGTCCAGCGGTGGAGTATCCTATGCGGGCCGGTCCGGCGACGGGCCATCCAGCGCCATGAGGTTTCTGAAGACGACCGTGCCGACGCTGCTTCTCGCCGCCGCGGCTCTCTGCGGAGCCGTGGAGGTCGGCGCCAAGAGCGCCGCCGTGTTCGACGCGGCCACCGGCAGGATGCTCTGGGGCAAGGACCCGGACACCCCGCGGTACCCCGCCAGCACCACCAAGATCCTCACCGGCCTGCTGATCGCGGAACGGTGCAGCCCCGACGAGGTGATCGTCGCCCCGCCGGACACCGAGACCGTCACAGGCAGCAGCATGCACCTGCGCCCCGGCGAGAGGGTCTCCGCTCGGCACCTGCTCGCCGCCATCCTCCTGCGCAGCGCCAACGACGGCTGCCACGCCGCCGCCGTGCACCTGGCCGGCTCCGACGCCGCCTTCGCCCAGCTGATGAACGAGCGGGCCCGCCAGATCGGTTGCACCAACTCGAACTTCAACAATCCCCACGGCTTGAACGACAAGAACCACACCACGACCGCCAGGGACCTGGGCCGGATCGCCTGCGAGGCCATGCGCAACGAGTGGTTCGCCGAAACGGCGCGCCAGCGCAAGTGGCTGCTCGAGCGCTCGGCCAACCAAGAGGACCTGTGGCTGTTCAACAAGAACAAGCTGCTCGCGGCCGATCCGACCGTGGACGGAGTGAAGACCGGCTACACCACCGAGGCCGGCCACTGCTTCGTGGGCAGCGCGACGCGAGCCGGCGTGCGCGTGGTGACCGTCGTGCTCGACAGCCCGGACTGGAAGAAGGACACCCGCAACCTCCTGGAATGGGCCTTCCGGACGCACGGCGAGCGCACCGTCGTGCGCAAGGGCGCACCCGCGCCGCTCGTGAAGGTCGAGGGGGGCGTGGAACCCGCCGTGCCGACCGTCGCCTCGGAGTCCTTGCGGATGCTGGTGCCGCTCGGCACCCAGCCCGAGCTCAGGGCGACGCTCATCCCTCTCCGCGGGGCGAAGGCGCCGGTGCGAGCCGGGCAGGCC
>DPBN01000409.1 GCA_003516955.1 Armatimonadota bacterium
GCGAACACGGGGAACAGGATGGCCGCGAGAATCGCGATGATCGCGATCACGACCAAGAGCTCGATGAGAGTGAAGGCTCGCTTCATTGGTTACCTCAGCTAAGGGATGGATTGGTCCTTGCGGGACAAGGCGCGGTCGAACCGCGCACATCGAGTTGGAGCGGGAATAGGATCCGCCGCTCGGCGGGTTCCTCCCCGTCGATCAGGCGGCCCAGCAGGCGAGTCGCCTCCCGAGCCATGTCGAACACAGGCTGCCGCACGCTCGTCAGGGGCGGGACGGAGCGGTTGCACACCTCGAGAGAGTCGAACCCCACGATCGACACGTCCGCCGGAACGCGGAGCCCCATGTCGAGCAGGACGGGGATGCAAGCCAGGGCGACGTCGTCCGACCACACGAACAAGGCCGTGGGACGGTCGGGGCGCCGCATCAAGTCGGGCAATCGTTCTGGAACGTCCTGAGGGGACAGGATCGGGAAAACCAGCCGCGGGTCAGGCTCCACGCCGCGCGATTCGAGCTCGCACAAGTAGCCAGCCAGGCGATCGTTCGACGCCGTCGAGCCGTCGGAGCCGCGGATGAACGCGATTCTCCGGTGCCCCAGGTCCAGCAGGTGCGCCGTGGCCAGGCGGCCTCCACCCACGTTGTCCGCGTCCACGAACGGCTCGTCCGGAAGCTCCCCCTTCGAGAAGAAGCGGACGAACGGAAAACCGCGCTCCAACAGCTCGGGCACGAGCGGGTCCCCCGCGTCCCTCAGCAGCAGGGCCCCGTCGATGCGGCCGTCCGTCAGCACGTCGGCCTCTCCGCGGTCCGTCACGTCGCGCGTGTGCAGCATCAGGTCGTAGCCCAGCTCGACCGCCGCCGACGACACGCCCCGCATCACCTCCGCGGTGAAGCTCGACCAGGAGAGGAAGAAGTACCCCCGCTGGAAGACCACGGCCAGGATGTCCGCCTTCCGGCGCACCAGCATCCTCGCGAGCTGGTTCGGGCGGTACTCGAGCTCCCGAGCCGCCTCCATCACCCTGCGGGCAGTGTCCGCGGAGATCCGCGCGTGGCGGGAGCGTCCGTTCAGGACGGCGCTGACCGTCGCCTTCCCGACGCCGGCCTTTCGGGCCACGTCGTCGATCGTCGGCCTGCGCACCTCTCTCCGCCGCATCGCTGAACCCCCGGCCTCGCCCCGCCTTACTGCTGCTGCCCGGGAACCTCCGGGCCGAAGGACCGAGGCGGGTTCTTCATCAGGTTCCAGAACTTCTTGGCGTTCTCTTCGTTGCCGTCGAACGAGTCGAGGTATGCCTTCCGGTCCTCGGCAGACATCGCGTCGTAGTTGCCCTGCGCGCGCAGGAAGATCTCGCGCCTCTGCTTGCCGAGCTGCTCGGCCTTCTGGAGGTAGTCCTTGTCCACCTCGCCCGTCGCCGGGCCGCCGCAACCCGCCGCGGAGAGCGCCACGGCCACCGTCGCCACCAGGAACAGCATCGTCCGTTTCATGGTCCGACCACCATCATAACACAGGATGGGCCGATTTGCAGAAACGTTTCAGCAAAACCGCAAAAATGCCGTTCCGGCCCTAGGTGCGCCCCTCGGCGGAGAGGTCCATGGTCCCGGTCCGGGCTCCCCGGTCAGCGCACGTAGTGGATCTTCGGGTTGTTCAGGCTGTCCAGGAGCATCAGCGCCACGATGGGCAGTGGCTTCGACTTGGCGATCTCCCGCGCCTCGTCGAACGGCATCTCCCGCGCCTGCATTCCGGAGAGGTCGATCCACTCCGCGAAGCGGAACGCGCCCGCCTCCGTCGAGAAGCAGGCCACCCCGTGGACGCCCTGGTAGCAGTAGCATCCGTGCTTCCCCGTCGACGGGTGCTCCAGCAGCCACACCGTGTCCGGGAACTCGTCGAACAGCTTCGTCAGTTCCTCGGCGCTCGTCGCGGCGCCGCTCGCGGGCAAGCTGGCCATGGAACGATTTTGGCACGTCCGAGCTGCCAAACACCCCCGCCCCGCGAGGCCCTTTGAGTCTTGACTTTGGCACTCTCGGCGGTATACTGCTAATCAGCACGCCCGCGGCCCAACGGCGGGCGGATTCGAAGATCCGAAGGAGATACGAACCATGAAGCTTCAGCCGTTGCACGATCGCATCGTCGTCGAGGCCGCCCCGAAGGAGGACAAGACTCCCGGCGGCATCATCCTGCCCGACACCGCGCAGGAGAAGCCCCAGCGCGGCAAGGTCCTGGCCGTCGGACCCGGCAAGCGACTGGACAGCGGCCAGATCGCTCCCGTGGACGTGAAGGTCGGCGACCACGTGCTGTACGGCAAGTACGCCGGCACCGAGGTCACCGTCGAGGGCAAGGACTACATCATCCTCCGCGCGGACGACGTCCTCGCGGTGGTCGACTGAGGAGCAGAGGAGGAACAGCCATGGCAGCCAAGAACCTCCTGTTCGGCGACGAGGCGCGCCGCGCCCTCGAGGCCGGCGTCGACAAGCTCGCCAACGCGGTCAAGGTCACGCTCGGCCCCCGCGGCCGCAACGTCGTCCTCGAGAAGAAGTTCGGCTCCCCAACCGTGATCAACGACGGCGTCACCATCGCCAAGGAGATCGAGGTGGAGGACCGCTTCGAGAACATGGGCGCGCAGCTCATCCGTGAGGTCAGCAGCAAGACCAACGACATCGCCGGCGACGGCACGACGACCGCCACCGTCCTCGCCCAGGCGATCTTCAAGGAGGGCATCCGCAACGTCGCCGCCGGATCGAACGCCACGCACATCAAGGCCGGCATCGAGAAGGCGACCCAGGCCGCCGTCGCGGAACTCCGGAAGCTCAGCCGCGAGATCAAGGACGACAAGGAGGTCGAGGAGGTCGCCACCGTCAGCGCCAACGACCCCGAGATCGGCAAGCTCGTCGCCCAGGTGATCAAGACCGTCGGCAAGGACGGCGTGGTCACCGTCGAGGAGAGCAAGAGCACCGACACGACCTACGAGATGGTCGACGGCCTGCAGTTCGACAAGGGTTACCTCAGCCCGTACTTCGTCACCGACCCGCAGCGCATGGAGGCCGTCTTCGAGGACCCGATGATCCTCCTGCACGAGAAGAAGATCGCCAACGTCCAGGACCTCGTGCCGCTGCTGGAGAAGGTGCTGCGCATGGGCCGGCCGCTGGTCATCGTGGCCGAGGACGTCGAGAACGAGGCCCTCGCCACGCTGGTGCTGAACCGGATCCGGGGCAACCTGCCCATCGCCGCCGTCAAGGCGCCTGGCTTCGGCGACCGCCGCAAGGCGATGCTCGAGGACATGGCCATCCTGACTGGCGGAACCTTCATCAGCGAGGAGCTGGGCCTGAAGCTCGAGAACGTCCAGCCGGAGATGCTCGGCCAAGCCGCCAAGGTCGTGATCACCAAGGAGAACACGACGATCGTCGGCGGCAAGGGCGACAAGGCCAAGATCGAGGCGCGCCTCAAGCAGATCCAGCACCAGATCGAGACGACCGACAGCAACTACGACCG
>DPBN01000408.1:0-163 GCA_003516955.1 Armatimonadota bacterium
TTGGAACGAGTACGGCATCGGCAAGGCCAACCTGCGGGCGGGCCTGCCCGCGCCCCTGAGCGGAAGCGTGGACAACCGCTGGAAGCACTCGAACGGCGCCTGGATCCGCTCCGAGATCTGGGCGTGCGTGGCCCCCGCCTGCCCGGATCTGGCGGCGAGGCTG
>DPBN01000408.1:261-3431 GCA_003516955.1 Armatimonadota bacterium
CCGGATCTGGCGGCGAGGCTGGCTTGGGAGGACGCCGCGGTCGACCACGGCGACGGAGAGGGAACGTTCGCCGAGATGTTCACGGCCGCGGTGGAGAGCGCCGCGTTCGCCGTGCAGGACCGGGACGAGCTGCTCCGGATCGGCCTGTCGAAGATTCCCGAGGATTGCCGCGTGGCGCGAAGCGTCCGCCTGGCCATCTCCTGCCACCGGCAGGGTCTCGATTGGCGGGAGGCCCGGAGGCGCGTGGTGGAGGACAGCGCGGACCTGGGGTGGTTCATGGCTCCCGCCAACGTGGCTTTCGTGGTGATCGGCTGGCTGTACGGCGAGGGAGACTTCCGGCGGTCTCTGTGCCTGGCCGTCTCTTGCGGCGACGACACGGACTGCACCGGCGCGACACTCGGGGCGATCCTGGGCATCGTGAGCGGCCGGTCGGGGCTGCCGGAAGAGTGGGTTCGGCACGTCGGCGACCGCATCCTCACGATCGCGATCGACCGCGGCTCGGCCTGGGATTGGCCCGCCACGCTGCAGGACCTGACGGACCGGGTGGCGGCGATGGCTCCCGTCGTGCTGGGCGCCCACCGCGCGCCGGTCGAGCTGAGCGACGGCCCCACGGACTGGACCGCCTTGCCCGAACTGGCTGGTGCCGCGGGCGTGGCGGACCTATGGGAGCACGGCGGCTTCACGCTGCGCGCCGACCTGGTGCGGACGCTGGTGGAGGTGGACCTGCTGCAGGAGCCGCGCGTCGCGCCGGGGCACCCGTTCCCCGTGAGGGTGATCCTGAGGAACCTGATGCCCGACTCCCGCGTGGAGACGCTGCGCTGGATCCTCCCCGAGGGATGGGAGGCCTCGCCCGCCGGTGCGGTGGACGTTCTGCTGGAGCCGCGCGCCAAGGTGCGGTGCGACTTCACGCTGCTCCCCGGGCCAATGGAGGGCTCGCGGGCGAGGGCGGTGCTCGAGGTTTCCGCCACCGGGAGGCCCACCGTCGGCCTCGTGCCGGTTCCCTTCCTTCGGGCACGATAGAGAGCCATGCTGGGTTGGTTCGCGGTTGGACTGTTGGCCATGGCCTCGCCGAGGGGCGGGGCGGGCGACGCCGGCGACCTGCTGGCGCGCGGCCAGACGGTTCTGCGGCAGGCCCGCACCGTGGTCGGCCTGTTCGGCGAGAAGGGGTCGGCCTCGCTCGAGCCGTTCGAACTGATCAAGCCCGCGTCGTTCTACGCCCGGTGGCGCGGCTACGAAGTGTTCCACAACGGGGACAGGGGCCTGCAGTACGTGTACGACCCCAAGCGCAACGAGTATATGGTCTACGAGAGCCGGATGCCGAACGTGTCGATCGTGCTCCTGGGCTATCAGGGCTTCTTCGGTCCCGACCCGGCGATGGCCAGCCTGGGTCCCGTGGCGCGAAGGGTGCGGTTCGACGGACGGGAGTGTCTGCAAGCCCGGGTGAGAGGCCTCTCCGGCCCAACCGACGTGTATCTGGACCCGAGGACCGGGCTGGTGGCCGGCTGGAGCCTGCAGAGCGGCGGCCGGACGCTCGTGAGGGTCTACCGCGGCGTTCGGGTCAACGCCCCGGTCCCCGAGGCTCACCGGGCGTGGACTCCGCCACCGGGCGCCAAGCGCACGCAGCTGCCGTTCCCAGGCTCAGAGCTCGGCGCGAAGTGAGCGGAAGAGGGGAAGGGATGGAGCGGGCGATGGGAATCGAACCCACGTAGCCAGCTTGGAAGGCTGGAGCTTTACCATTAAGCTACGCCCGCATCCGTCCCATTCTACCATCCGCGCTCAGGCGAGAGGAACCTCCTTGCCGGCCCGCGCGCTCTCCTTGGCCGCGTCGATGATCTTGCACGCGTCCGCGGCGACCTCGGGATGGAGGATGCCGCCGGGGCAGTGCCCGGTCTGCATGCAGCGCAGGAAGTACTCGGCGGGGTTGTCGATCGACAGAGCCGGACTCTCGTGGTGCACCTCCTCCTGCCCGGCGCGGAACAGCACCACGTCGTTGCCATACACGCCGAACGTGCCCTCCTTGCCGTGGACCACGGGGTTCGCGCTGCGGTCGAAGCCGAAGGTCGCCCAGGTGCCTTCGAGGATGCAGGTGAGCTTCGGGTACCGCAGGACGACGATCGCGTGGTCGTCCGGCACCTCGTAGTCCTTGGTGTAGTTGTCGCGGACGGCGTACACGCTCTGCGGCAGGCCGAAGTACCACCGGCAGAGCACCGCGCCGTAGCCGCAGAAGTCGGCGAGGGCCCCCGCGCCGTTCAGCTTCTCGTCGTACAGCCAGGCCACGAACCAAGGGTCGCAGCCGATCTCCTTGGGGCCGTGGTGACCGTTGCGGAATCGCAGGTGGAACACCTTGCCGATCAGTCCTTGGTCCAGCAGGCGCTTCAGCTCGTGCAGCCAAGGGCTCCAGGCGAGCGGCCAGTTGATCATCAGCGGCTTCTGGGCCTTGCGCCAAGCCTCGAGCATCCTCTGGGCGTCGGCGTAGCTGGCGGCCATCGGCTTTTCGACCATGCAGGGGATGCCCTTGCCCAGCGCCTCGACGGCGATCTCCGAGGACTCGAGGTTGTTGCTCGTCACGACCAAGGCGTCGAGCTCCTCCACGTCGAGCATCTCGCGCCAAGACTGGTACCGCCTCTGGAACTTGGGGCCGTGGTGCTCCATCAGCGGCGTGTTGTCCGCGACCGCGACGAGCTTGGCGTTGGGCACCTTTTCCCAGCTGGCGATGAGTCCTCCCACGTGCCCGTGCGTGAGCCCGGCCACTCCGATCCGAATCGTATCGCTCATGAAGGTCCTCCTTCCGCGGGCCGCGGTCGTTGCGACCCGCTCCAAACCTACCTTTCGCAAGAGGAGGTGCCGATTCCTGCCTTGGGGCGTGGCTGTCCGAAGGGCCCCAGGCTTATCGCGGGCTTAACACCGCCGTGCGATGATGATGGTGGAACAGGATCGAGCGGCTGGCCGAGAGGCCGCGACGCGGAGCCGCCGACCAATCGAAAGGAGCGACGAACTCATTTGGGGGGCGGTCCGATGCCGTCCCCCGCTTTTTCGATTCCGGGTAGATTCGGCCCGCCATGCAGCGACGGCGCCCGGGCCGAAGAGAGATCGAGGAATGGTCCGACCTGTACGGGGCAGCGGGCGAGCACGCGGCCTGGCAGGCCGTCGAGGAGGCGTTCCGCCGCGAC
>DPBN01000327.1 GCA_003516955.1 Armatimonadota bacterium
GGGCCCCCCCGGCATGGGCGGCTTCGGGCCGATGGGCCCGATGGGCGGCCCCATGGGTCCGATGGGTGGAGCGCCGGCCGGCGGAGGAGCGGGATTCGGCAACCAAGCCACCACCCGCGTCGTGAACACCCGCTGGGTGTACAAGCGCGACGGCACCCGCTTGGGCTTCATCATCGACAAGTTCAACCGCATCGTGGAGATCGAAGCGATCGGCCTCTCCAACCCGGCCGTCCGCACCAAGCGCGGCGTGACCTTCGGAGCGACGTTCGCCGACATCATCAAGAAGTACGGCGCGCCGGACGCGTACGAGATCGGTGGCAACACGCTCGTGATGCGGTACCTGGTCAAGCACAAGGTGGCGTTCCGCCTCAACCGGCTGGGTGTGGACAAGCCGCACCAGGTGACCGGCATCGTGGTCGCCGCCGGCAAGTCGTAAGGAAGCCTTGTCCGACGAAGTCAACGAGATTCGATCGCGCATCGATCTCGCCGCGCTCGTCGGCCAGCGGGTGGCCCTGAAAAGGGTCGGCAAAAACTGGAAGGGTCTCTGTCCGTTCCACGACGACAGAAACCCTTCCTTCTATGTCAGCCCCTCCATCGGACGCTACCGGTGCTTCGCCTGCGGGGCGTCCGGGGACGCGTTCAACTGGGTCATGCAGACCCAGAACGTGGATTTCTCCGAGGCGGTGGAGATCCTCGCCGGCATCGCGGGCGTGCAGCTCCAGCGCAAAAAGCGGCCGGAGGATCGCACCGAGCGCCAGAGGCAGGCGATGGCGATGGGCGCGGCGCTGGCCTTCTTCCGCGAGGAGCTCCGGCGCTCGGCCTCCGCCAAGGCGTACTGCGAGCGGCGCGGGCTGGACGAGGAGACGCTCTCCCAATGGGAGATCGGCTACGCGCCGGACGTGGGCGCCGCCCTCGCCGTCCGGCTCCAGCGCGAGGGATTCCCGCTGGCCGAGTGCGCCGAGCTGTTCCTCGTGGACCGGGACGCGTCCGGAGGCTACTTCGACAAGTTCCGGGGCCGGCTCATGTTCCCGATCCGCAACGAACGGGGCGAGCTCGTGGCCTTTGGGGGGCGCCTGCTGGGCGACGGCCACCCCAAGTACATCAACAGCGGCGACACCCCGCTCTTCCGGAAGAGCCGCGTCCTCTACGGGTTCCACCTCGCCCGAGCGGCGATCCAGGATGCGCGCCGCGCCGTGCTGGTGGAGGGCTACCTGGACGTGATCGCCTGCCACCGGGCCGGCGTGCGCGAGGCCGTGGCGTCCCTCGGCACGTCGCTCACCGAGGAGCACTGCGGCCTGCTCCGTCGGTGGTGCGACGAGGTCGTGGTGCTCTACGACGCCGACGAGGCCGGCCAGAAGGCGGCGGACCGCGCCTACGAGGTGCTGCGGACCGCAGGCCTGAAGGCGAGGTTCGCGCTGATGCCGGCCGGCGAGGACCCCGACACGCTCCTCCGCACCAAAGGGCCTTCCGCCGTGGAGCAGGCGGTCCGTGAGGCCCTCCCGCCCGTTGAGTACCGCATCCGCAGACTGACGGCGAGGATGGCGCCGAGCGACGAGGCGTTCTGGGAGGAGGCGTTCGGCATCCTCGCCTCGGCGGACAACGAGCTGGAGGTCGAGCGGCAGATCGCGTTCCTGGCCGGAATCTACCCGGGCCTCCGCGACCCCTCGGCCGCGCAGCGGGCCATCCGGTCCCAACTTGACCGGCTGCGGCGGCCCCAGAGGCGCCGGAGCGACCCCGCGCCCCGGATCGTCGCGCCGACTGCGCCGAAGATGTCCGCCTCGGAGAGGACGGTGTTCCTCGCCCTTCTGGAGCCGGAGCTGCGCGGCGCCGCGCTGGAGGCCCTCCGCGACGAGGACTTGATGGAGACCCAGGCCGCTGCCGACCTCGCCAAGGCGCTCGCCGCCTCGTTCCAAGACGGGCCGCCCGAAGGCGCGCCGGCGGCGTGGATGGCCAGGATCGAGCCGGAGGAACAGCGGCAGGCGTTCGCCGATCTGGTTCTGGAGCACCAGGCCAAGGCGTCCGCGGGCCAGATTCCGGAAACGATCCCGGAGGCCTTCCTTCTCGATGCCCTGCGCAAGCTGAGCGTGGCCCGGCAGAGGCGGCAGATCCAGCAGCTCAAGGGTCAGGAGCTGGACGACGACCGCCTGCGCGAGCTTGCGGAAAGACTCAAACGCGCGCAGCAACGGAACGACTCCTGAATCGTCTGTTACAATACGTTCGGGAGCGACGGTTCGAAGGCGGATCATGTTGCGGCGCGATCACCAGGAGTTCCTCGAATCGGTCCAGTGGGACGAGGATCCGGCTTGGCAGGAGGAGCCGGTCGGCTCGGACGCGCCGTTGGGTCCCTACCGGGAGGCCTCCCAGTGGGAGGTTCCGGCCGAGGAGAGCCTCGAGGATGCCGATCCCGAGGTCGACGACTCCATCCGCCTGTGGCTCCGGCGCATCGGTCGCGTGCCCCTGCTCACCATCGAGCAGGAGGTGGAGCTGTCGCGCATGGCCCGCCAAGGCTGCGCGGTGTCGAAGAAGGCGCTCATCGAGGCGAACCTCCGGCTCGTGGTGATGGTGGCCAAGAGGTACCGCGGTCGGGGCCTGAGCTTCCAGGACCTGATCCAAGAGGGCAACCTCGGCCTGTTGCGGGCGGTGGAGAAGTTCGACGACCGCAAGGGATGCCGCTTCAGCACCTACGCGATCTGGTGGATCAGGCAGGCGATCCTGAAGGCCGTGGGCGACACGGGACGCCCCATTCGGGTGCCGAACCATACCCACGAGATCGCCACGAGGGCGCTCAAAGCCGCGACGTTCCTCGAGCAGGCGCTGGGACGCGCCCCGACGGACGCGGAGATCGCCGAACGGGTCGGATGCGAGCTCTCCAAGGTCCCGACCCTCCGCAGGGTGCTGATGGACCCCGTGTCGCTGGAGGCGAAGATCGGGAACACGGATGCGCAGCGGGAGGACTTCCTGGAGGGCGGGGACTCCGATCCGCTGACGGCCGCCACGCGCTCGATCGCCCGAGAGCAGCTCGAGGCGGCCATGGCGTGCCTGAGCGACCGGGAGCGCGAGGTCGTGCGCCTGCGCTACGGCATGGACGACGGCGTCTTCCGAACGCTCGACGAGGTTGCGGCCGGCTTCGGGGTCACCCGCGAGCGGATCCGCCAAATCGAGCAGAACGCGCTGCGGAAAATGCGCGTCCCCCTAGAGTCCGCAGGCTCGTTGGAGCTAGTCTAGCGATATGCCTGTGCTGGATGCGATCGTGCCCGCCGGAGGCACGCTGAGGGAGGATTTCGCTAAGGTGGTCGGCGTCGACCGGAAGGCGCTGATCCGGTTCGAGGACAAGCCGCTGATCCAACGCGTCCTGGAGGCGCTGCGAGCCGCGCCCTCCGTGGGGCGGGTCGTGGTGATCGGCGCGGAGGAGGTCGAGAAGGCCATCCCCGCCGGGCTAGCCGATGCCGTACTGCCGGAGGGAACCAGCGGCCCGGACAACATCGACCGAGCGATCCGGTGGTACCAGCAGTCGCTGCAAGAGCCGGAGAGGGTGCTGATCGTCACCGCCGATCTGCCCTTCCTGACGCCTCAGAGCATCGAGGACTTCGTCGCCAAGGTGCCGCCCGAGGCCGACATCGCCGCGCCGCTGATCACGAAGGAGGCCTTCGAGGACATGTTCCCCATGTGCGACGCGCTCTTCGTGAAGCTGAGGGAAGGACCGGTCACCTTGGGCTGCGCCTACGTGGTCAAGGCGAGGACGTGCGTGCGGTGCAAGCCGCACATCGAGGAGGCCTTCGCCCGCAGGAAGAGCAAAATCGGCATGGCCAGCCTCCTGGGGCTGCCGTTCGTCTACAAGTGGCTGGTGGGTTCGCTGAGCGTCGCCGACGTCGAGCGGAAGGTGGCCGAGGTCCTGCACTGCAAGCCGGTCGCCGTGCGCGATGCCCCGCCGGAGCTGGCCTTCGACGTCGACTACCCCGACGACTACGCGTACGCGCTGGGCGTGTTCGAAGAGAAGCTGGCCAAGCCCCACCCGTAGGGAGGCGTCAGTTGCGCCGGGCCGCGTCCATGGCCCAGCGGATCATCCTGTCCACCGCCTCGTCGGTGTAGATGGACGGCGGGTCAACGGCTTGGCGCGCCAGAACGCGGTCGTCTGGGAACGCCCTCAGGCCCTCCCACGCCACCCGGCGCATCTGTTCCCTCTGGCCCTGGTCGCGCAGCAGCAGCGCGAGCCAGCGGTAGGCGGAGATCAGCGCCTCGGAGGTCTCCTCGCTCATCCCCGTCTGCAGGCGCTTTCCCAGCTCGATCGCGCGCTCCAGGTGGCGACGCGCCTGTTCCGGCTCGCGGCGCCAAACCAGTAGGGCCTGACCCATCTGCTGGTGCAGCTCGATGCTGTCCGGGTTGGCCCGCAACCCCTCCCGCAAGAAGGCGATCGCGCGGGCGTAGGCCTCCGGGGTGCGGTCCAGGCTGTACACGTAGGCGCCGGTCGTCCAGGCGGCCGTGAACTCGGGGTCCAGCCAAGCCATCAGGCGGAACAGCGGCAGGGCCTTGCGGGGGTCGTTGTGCGTGTGGCCCTTCATGTCCTTGTAGGCGCTGACGGCCCTCTCGACGTCGCCGAACACGCCCCGGAAGTCCCGCTCCTTGGGAGGAATGACCGTGACCACGTCGGTCTCGCCTTTGGCGATCTCGTCGTGTTCCCCCTCGTGGTGCGGCGTCTCGGCCTCCCGGCCGGAGGCGATCTCCTCCCGCGTCATGCGCCGCATCTGCACCCCGTTGTGGAGGTACAGGTCGGTGCGCAGCCAGAGCCACGAGGACAGGCTGGTTCGGAACTGCCCGACGAGGCTGGCCGTGGCCGAGGTCTCGTGGGCGTCGAGCGTCGAGGAGCTTTGCGGAGGGTTGACGACCGGCCGGAGCTCCGGCAGGCGCCAGCCGACCCCTAGCACGGCACCGAAGATTCCGACGGACAGGAGCCACGTCTTCATCTCACACCGCCTGCCTCTGGAACCTCACCCAAGCCAGAACCAGCATCGCCGCCGTGTAGACCGCGGCGTAGCCCGCCAGCCAGCCCATCACCCACGCCGGAACCATCGGCCAGCCGAAGTTGGCCACGCGGCCGCCCAGATCGAACAGACTGTACTGGGGCAGAACGGCGTTCAGGGCGCGGAACAGCAGGCGCATCGCCTCGCCCGCCGAGTCGTGCGCCATCACCAGGGCCCGCACCACCATCGGCGAACCGAAGGCGAGCAGCAGGCTCAGGGTGGCCGCCGCCTGCGGAGTCATCCAGCAGCTCAGGGCCAGCGTGACGCCGCACAGCAGCACCAGGCCCATCATCTTTGCCAGCACGTACTGCAGCATGAGCGCCTCGAACGGGATGCGGAACGCCGCCAGCACCCCGCCCGTCAGCGCGCACAGCAGCAGGAACGCCGCCCACGAAACCAGAACCGCCCCCAGGAGCTTGCCCAGCAGCAGGTCGAAGCGGGAGATCGGCCGAGCGAGCAGCGGATAGAGCGTCCGGCGACCGATCTCCTCCGGCATCAGCCGCGCGGTGGAAAGAACCGCCATCAGCGTCGAGAAAAGACCCAGCACCCCGACCGCCAGGTCCTTCGCGAACGCCTCCAGGCCGGTGATGCCGAACAGCCCGAGCAGCCCCGCGGCCCCCACGATCAGCGCCCCAAGGATGCCAACCACCCAGAGGTCCTTGCGGCGCAGGGCCTCCAGCACCACGCCCTTGGCCAAGACCCACCAAGCTCTCGCGTTCATGCGGCCCTCCCGATGGCTTGCACGAAATGCTCCTCCAACGATCCCTCCTCGGCGACCAGGTCCACGACGCGGCCCCCCGACCGGACCACCGTCTCGAGCGCAGCCAGCAGCGACCGCTTGTCCTCGAACTGCGCGCGGACCACGCCCGCCTCGTCGCGCTCCACCGACGCAGCCCCGGAGAGCGGGATCGTCGGCCCCTCGTAGGCGACGCGGAACGTGCGGAGCGACTCCTTGAGCTCGGCGAGCCTCCTCTCCTCGACCAGCCGGCCGCGGTTCACGATCAGGATGCGGTCGCAGATCATTTCCACCTCGCTCAGCTCGTGGCTG
>DPBN01000340.1 GCA_003516955.1 Armatimonadota bacterium
AGCTGGGCTATCGCCCGATCGACAAGCACACGCTGGACCTCTTCCACATGACCTCGACCCGCGACAAGGGGGTCTCCGTGCGCGGGCCCTTGGATCGCCGCGGGTGGGCGGAATACGAGCTGGCGATCGGGGACGCCAGCGGCACCAAGTCGAGCACGGGCGACACGCAGGCCGTCTACGGCCGAGTGGCGCTGCATCCGGTCAAGGGCGTCACGGTGGACCTGTACGGCGACTGGTGGGACCGCAAGGCGGGCGAGGAGTGGACGACGTGGAAGGCCGAGGCGGCGTCGCTCGGCCGGAGCGGGAAGCTCGGTCTGCTCTGGGCCACGCAGCGCCGCACGGCGCCGGGCAAGGAGAGCCGGGACCTCGACGTCTGGTCGGTTTACGGCGAGTGGGCCGCCAGCCGGGACCTGCACCCGTTCCTCTGGGTTCACGTGGCCGAGGATCCGATCCCGGATGCGCAGAAGATCGAGTACTACCGGATGTCGCCGGAGGGCAAGCCCACGGTGTGGCTCACGGGGGCGCGGATTCGGCTCGCCGAGGGGCTGGAGCTGATTCCGACGATCGCACGGGTCGACTACCGCCGCGCGGGCTCGGCACCCAAGCCGGAGTCGGACACGTTCCTGAGGCTGACCTTCAGCGCGAAGTTCTGATCCGGAGCCTGGTGGAGGTAACGGGACTTGAACCCGTGACCTCTTGCATGCCATGCAAGCGCTCTCCCAGCTGAGCTATACCCCCACGGATCAGCAGAAGATTGAACCCGGTTCGGCCCTCCGGTGTCAAGGGCGCTTGTTCTGGGCGTGGCGTGGAGGCCGGCCGGAGGCCCTCCCCGACGCCGCAGCGAGCCCCCCCTGAGCCTGCGGCCCTCGCCCGACCAGGGGAGCAGCGTCAGGGACGATCGGCGACCGGCTTGGGCTGCGGCGCCGGCAGGTCCAGTGCGCGGACCGAGCCCAGCCTCCCGCGCAGGCAAGGCAGAGTCCACCCGGCGTCGATCTGAACCAGCCACGCCTCGTCCTGCTCGCCGCGCCGGCCGCAAACCAGGATCCAGCCGCCCGCCAGCGGCTCCATGCGCCGGAACTCCAGGCCGGCGATCTTCGCCACCGGGGTCGAACCGCCCGAGAAGTGCGTCTTCTCGACCACGGTTTCCGGCGCGCCGTCTTTACCCTTCGCGGTGGAGACGCTCAGGCTGAAGCTGCGGTTCAGCATCATCCATCCCCGCTCGTCGTACTCGCTCGGCTCCGTGCCGACCTTCTCCCACCCGGCCTCCGTGCGGAGCCACCAGGAGCGGCCGGAGCGCGCCGTCAGCTCCCCGTTGTGGAAAGCGAGCCGGTCGATCAGGGCGCCTTCGGGTCCGTCGAGCGTCTGGGCGGCACCCTTCGACGCATCCCCGACCACCACGTCCCAGCCTCCTCCGATGCGCGCCCGGGCCACGGTGGCCCACCGCGATCCTTGGTCGTCCAGCGCGAGCGGCCCGTACGAGGAGGCGGCATGCAGCCTGCGGGCCTGCCCCGAGCGGCCGTCGGCGAGCCACAGCTCGAAGCCGGAGCGCGAAGTCCGCCTGGTGGCCAGAACGCGGCCCTTGCCTCCCGGCTCGAAGGACGACACGCCAGACAGGACCGTCTGCGGGTTCGTCCCCGCCACCGAGCAGCGCATCAGGTTGCCGTTCAGGTTCGCGTCCCTCTCGTTCGGCTCCAGATAGAGCAAGGAGAACCGGTCCAGCTCGATCGGCCCGCCGTACTTGACCGCCGAGCCCCCTGCGGCGTATCGGAACCGCCTGCCCTTGGCCTCCAGGGTGAGCAGGGCGCCGGGCACCAGGGCCATGGTCGCCATCTCGCCCGGCCGGGGCAGGCCGAGGCTGCCGTCGGGCCACGTGACGGGTTTGGACTCCACCACCCGAACCTCGGCGGGCTGGAGGCCGAGCTTGGCGGCCAGGTCGTTGCGGGCGAGGCCCTCGAGGTCGGGCGCCGGAAAGGCGGCCATCAGCGCGAGACAGGAAAGCAAGGCCATCGTTGTTTCTCCGCTATTGGATCGGCAGAACCGGTCCGAGTGAGTAGACGCTTCGAGGCTGAAACCGCTACGCCGCCGCTCAGGGGCCGCCGATGCGGCACCGAACCTCGAGCACCCTCTGCCTTCCCCCGTATCCGCCGATGACCGCCAGCCGGTCCACCCTCGCCGTCGGGCTGGGATCCGGCGACCAGAGGACCGGCTTGCCGTCCAGCAGCAGCCACACTCCCGAGGCCCGGCGCGAGAGCTGCACCGTGTGGGGGCCCGGCGTCAGGACGGCGGCGGCGTCGCCGCGCTCCTCGCCGAAAAGGCGCAGGCGGGTCGCGGTGTTGCCGTAGCCGCCGACGAAGCCGATGTAGTCCTCCCCTGCCGAGGGGGTGCGGGTGCTCGGCACGAACGCGCCCAGCACCGCGTCTTGGCGGGCTTCCATCCGGACCCAGAGGTCGAACTCCACCGACGGAGCGACCGGGAGCGTGAGCAGCGCCTCCTCGTCACGCTCACAGGTCCACGCGCCGTCCTCCATGCGCCACCCCTCGCCGACCTGGAGGCCGTCCGAGCCGGGGCGGAAGGAGCGCGCGTCCGTCGCCGAACCGAGGTCGGTCGGGGCGCCGGCCTCCGGCATCGGCGTCTTGCCGGTCGGTTCCAGCATTAGGCAGTAGAACGGTCGGTACGGCTCGTGGACGCTGAACACCCGGCCGCGGTCGTCGGCTACGTAGAGCACCACGCCGATCTCCCGCCCGCCCCGGCTCCAGAACCACGGACCCTCCCCTCGGTTGGGGATGCTGAACTCGAACACCGTGTCGCCGCCGTCGCGGGACGCCCGCCAGACGATGCCTGTCGGCTCCTCGAAGTGTCGGCCCAGGGTGATGGAATCCCCGTTCTGCACGACGAAGCCGAGCACGCCGGGGCCGGAGTACACCCCGTTGCCTTCGCCGTCGAGCGTCACGTAGGCGCGCTTCCAGGGCCCCGAGAGGCGCATCGCGCCGTAGTAGGCGGCCTCGTCGTGCGCGTGGCGGTAAGTCCAGCGGATGCCGCCCCGGTCCATCTCGCCGGCGGGGGGAA
>DPBN01000326.1 GCA_003516955.1 Armatimonadota bacterium
GAAGCGCTTGTCGTCAGCGTCAGCCTGCATCACGAAGAATCCGTAGTTGCGGTAGCTCACCTTGTGCCTGGCGCACAGGTCCCAGATGTAGCCGCTGGAGGGTGCGGCCACGTCGCGGATTCCCAGCAGCTCCACGGGCATCCCGTTGGTCGTGCCTTCGAAGTCGTATTTCCGGCCCCGCCCGCCGTAGTTGGTCACGGTGTTCCTGCTGGTGTAGGCCGAAACCATGCCGGCGGTCGACCAGTTCCATCCGTCTGCCGACACCTCGGCGCAGTCGTAGAAGTTGTCCAACAGGCCGAACCTCTCCGCGAGCGCGTGCTGGTTCGGCGTGACCTCTCTGGGGAAGAAGCACAGCGAGGGATCGCCGTTGCCCTGCTTCAGGTCGCCGAACACCTGATCGTAGGTCCGGTTCTCCTTGATCACGTAGATGACGTGCTCGATGCCGGGGTTGTGGAACTCCGGCAGCTTCACGCCGATGCGGTTGTTGCGCAGCACCTGCGCGGTCGCCGACCGGAGGTCCTTCGGGATCGGCACGAGGCTGACCGTGCCCTCGATGATGTTCAGAATGTACTGACCCAGCTTGCCCTGCGGCTTGCCGTTCGGGTTTCTCGGCCTCACACCCTTGGCGCAGGCGACCAGCAGACTCCTGCCGTCCCTCGAAAGCGCGAGGCTCGTGGGGTACCAGCCCGTCGGGATGTAGCCCTCCACGGCCTTGCGTCCCAGATCCACCACGGCAACGGCGTTCATGTCGGCCAGCGCGACGAACAGGCGCTCGCCGTCTTTCGACAAAGCCAACCCCAGAGGCGTCACCCCCGGAATGCCGTGCGCCTCCGCCGGGCGCACCAGGATCGTGGCAGACACCTTGGCCGCCTTCGCGTCGACCACGGACACCGAGTCGCTCCCCGAGTTCGCAACGAAGAGGCGGCCGCCGCGCTCGTCCGGAAGCAGATACGCCGGCTGGTCGCCGACCTTGAGGGCCGCGACCTGCGACCCGTCCGCCTGGCGGTGAACCGTCACGACACCGTCCCTCTCGCCCGCCACGTACAGCCGATCGCCCATCGCCGCGATCGCAAGCGGAAAGGCCGGGGCCTCAGCCTCGTAGCGCTTGACGCCGGTGTCCGCATCGAAGGCGCTGATGGAACTCTTGTAGCCGCTGCCGTCCGTGGCCTGGTTGTTGGCGGCGAACAGGATCTTGCCGTCCTCGCTGAGAGCCAAGCCGGCCACGTGGTGCGGCATCCCCCAGCCCTCGGGCGCAGGATCCTCGATGTCGCGCCTCAGGTTGCCCAGCAAGCCATCGCGCGCCACCAGGAACCGGGCGATGCGGTCCTGCGCGCCCTTGCTCACGAACAGCGTGCCGTCGCGGCGCGCCGCCAACCCGAAGTACAGCCCCTCCGGCCGCGGAAACTCCCATTGGGAGAGCTTCTCGCCGGTCTGGGTGTCGAAGACGGAGAGGTACTGCCGCGAGCCGACGTTCCCCACGATCGCGTACCGACCGTCCGGCGTGCACACCATGTTCAGGGGATAGCTTCCGACCGACACGTGCCGCCCGGTCGGGGTGATCGCCTTGCCCGTGGGCAGCGGCACGTCGGCCTTCTGCACCCAAGCCGAAACGCCCCCGCCAAGGAGCAGGAGACCGGCCAACCACCATCTTCGCGAGTCCATACCCAGCCATTCTACTGGCGGGCTGCGACCTCCTGTGGTCGAATCACTCGGTCAGCCAGTCCGGCTTCACAGATTCGCAACAAAGGAAGTCCGCGGGCGGGGGGCACAGCCACTCCATCCACCCGCCCTCCGGGTGGCGCAGGCCGAGGAAGCCGGCATGGAGCTGGAGCGGCAAGCCAGCCGACCTGCCGCCGTACACCGCGTCGCCCAAGACTGGACAACCCAGCGAGGCCAGATGCACGCGGATCTGGTGGGTGCGTCCCGTCTCCAGGCGACAGGCGACCAGCGTCCTTCCCTCTTGGCGCAGGAGCACCCGCACGTGCGTGGCCGCCGGCTTGCCCGTAGGCACCACGGCCATCCGCGTGCGGTTCCTCGGGTCGCGGCCGATCGGCCCCTCGACCCGCAGCGACTCCCTCGGCGGCTCGCCCTGAACCCACGCGAGGTAGCGCCGCTCGGCGGTCTTGTCGGCGATCTGGTCCGCCAGAATCCGGTGGCAGCGGTCCGTCTTCGCCACCACCAGCAGGCCCGTGGTGTCCTTGTCCAGCCGGTGGACGATGCCCGGGCGGTAGGGCGCCGTTCCGCCGCTGAGCGACGCGCACCGTGCCAAGAGGACGTTCACCAGGCTGGGTTCCCGCAGGCTCGGAGCGGGGTGGGTCGCCATCCCACGGGGTTTGTTCACCACCAGCAGAGAGTCGTCCTCGTACACCACGTCCAAGGGCCGATCGACGGGCGTCAGATCGTGGGCCGGCCGCTCCTCGAGCGGGTCTAGCCGCACCTCCATCCCCTCGGCCAGGCGGAAGGAAGGCTTCCGCGGGGCGCCCTCCACCAGCACCCTGCCCTGCTCGATCCACTCCGCCAGCCGCGAGCGGCTGTGCTCCGGGAGCGCCCGCGCCAGGAAGCGGTCCAAGCGCTCGGGGCGGTCGGCGCGGAGCACGATCTCAGCCGCCAAGCGAGAACTCCTCCAGCACCGAGTGCGCAGCCCCCGCCCTGCCGAGTTCGCTCTTCATTAGGCGGAACGACCGGACGAGCCACTCATCCTCGAAGGATGGAAGTTCAACCTTGGGCCAGCGGCCGTCGTGCCGCGCCAGCGTCACGTGGCCACGGAACGGTCGGCCCTCCGGCGGCAAGCCCGCTTGCCTGGCGGCGGCCTCGACCCGGCGTGCCAGCTGGTCCAGCTCGTCCGATTGGGCGGACAGCGCATCCACCCTCGCCCCCCGCCAGGGCGGCACCCGATGGCACAGGCCCAGGGGGAACGGCGCCGTGCGAAAGGCCGCCTCGCGCAATCCATCCGCAAGCAGGGCGATCCGGCTCTCGTCCAGCGCCTCGATGAAGCGCAGGGTGAGGTGGATCTGGCCGTCTCGGACCCATCTGGCGTCCCTCCAGAGGTTGCGCAGGCGATCCCGGAAGGAGACGCACCGCTGCAGCTCGTCCGGGCTCGGGTAGATTGCGACGAAGGCCCGAAGGGACCCCATGGTCCGATTGTGCCCGATCGGGAGTTTCGATGGACAAGCCGCTTCCGAAAGGCGTCGTGCTCGTCGTGCTGGCGTCGTTTGTGATTGCCGTGGTCGCCCTCACGGCCCTACGGCGGTCGATCGAGCCGAGCCTCGAGGCT
>DPBN01000211.1 GCA_003516955.1 Armatimonadota bacterium
AAAGCGATGGAGTTCTTCAGTGCGGCGGGCAGGAAGCCTTGGGCCATGTAGTCCAGCACGCGCGTCGCGCCGTGCCGCTTGCTCAGCTTCTTGCCGTCGTTGCCGACGATGACCGGGCAGTGGACGAAGACCGGCCTCTCCCAGCCGAACATGTCGAACAGGAGGGCGTGCTTGGGCGCGGAGGAGATCCACTCCTCGCCGCGCAGGATGTGCGTGATGCCCATTAGGTGGTCGTCGACCATGGCCGCGAAGTGGTAGGTCGGCATGCCGTCGGCCTTGATGAGCACCGGATCGTCGATCTGATCGCTGTCCCACTCGATGCGGCCGCGGATCACGTCGTCCACCACGATGCGCTGGCCGCGCGGAATCCGCTGGCGGATGACGTAGGGCCGACCCGCCCTCTCGGCGGCCTCGACCTTGGATGGCGGCGCGTCGCGCCACTCGCCGCCGAAGTAGCCCACGGGCAGCTTGTTGGCCACCTGATGCTCCCGCATCGCGGCGAGCTCCTCCGGCGTGTCGAACGCCTTGTACGCGTGCCCTGCCTCGAGCAGCCGGCGGACGTAGGGCTCGTAGATGCCGGCCTCCTTCCGCTCGCTCTGCCGGTAGGGCGCGCACGGTCCGCCGACGTGCGGACCTTCGTCGAACTGGATGCCCACCCAGCGGAGCGTCTCGATGAACTCCCGCTCGCTGTCGGGGTTGTAGCGCGACCGGTCGGTGTCCTCGATCCGCAGGATGTTCTGCCCTCCGCAGTGCCGCGCGAACAGATACTTGAAGAGCGCGTCGCGCAGCGCGCCCACGTGGAGGAGGCCCGTGGGACTGGGGGCGAACCGGACTCGAACCGACATGGCTAGGAGGTTACCTGCCCGCGCGCGATCCACTCCGCGGCCTCCAGCAGGTTGGGGAACACCCTCTCCGGCTGGTACGGCCACTCGTGCCAGTCGCCTGCCCTCGAGACGCCGCTCAGTACAAGAATCGGCCTGAGACCTGCACGGTGCGCACACTCGATGTCCGTCGGCTGGTCGCCGATGAGGAAGGCGCCGCTCAGGTCGAGACCGAACTCGTCTCGCGCTTGGAACACCATGCCGGGACCCGGCTTGCGATAGTCGCCCGCTTCGGAACGCAGCAAAGTGCAGTAGTAGATCCGCCGGATCTGGAAGCCCCGCGGAGCGACCGCGGCCTGCAGCTTGGCGTCGATCTCCCGCAGCGTGTCCTCCGTGTAGAGCCCGAGGGCGACTCCCTGCTGGTTGCTGACCACGTAGATGTCGTATCCCGCCCGGTCGAGCGTCTCCAGCGCGTCGACGGTCCACGGGAACAGACGGAAATCGTCCGCCGACGTGACGTAGGGGTCCAGGTCGACGTTGATCACGCCGTCGCGGTCAAGGAAGATGGGCCGACGAGTCACGGGACGGATTGTTACCCGATCGGCGCGGCATCCGGCCCGTCGAGCCCCTGGAACCCCTTTCGATCCGCCCATGCCCAGATCGCACCCAAGACCACGATCAGGCCGCCCAAGCGGAGGGCGAGCGGCAGACCGGTGTCTGAAACCAGCAATCCCGGACCCAGCAGCCCGAAGTCGGGAACGCCCGGAAGGGCCTGGGCGGCCAGCGCCACCGGAGCAAGCGACTGCGGAAGGCTTTCCGGAATCCACCGTGCGATCCACCCGAACAGCAGGAGCCCGACCGGTCCCAGTCCCGACAGCGCCCAGATGTGGATCGACAGAACGCGGCCCCGGAACTCGTCCGGCGAGAGGAGTTGGCACAGCGCGTTGGTGGTGTTGAACTGCGAGACGGTGCCGAAGCCCATCGCCATCAGCAGCGGATAGGCCAAGCCGCCGCTGCGCGCGTAGCTGAGCAAGACCAAGCCGACTCCGACGATGGTCATGGAGAGCCGGATGGTGAGCGACCTCAGTCTCCGCTCGGCGAGGAAGGTGAGGGTGACGAGCCCCGCGATCGCTCCTACGCCAATCGCGGACATCGCCATGCCGAGGCCCTGCTTGTCCAGGCCGAGCATCTTCACGGCGATCGCGGGCATGAGCGCCAAGTAGTGCATCGCGAACACCGAGACGATCGCCTCCAGCAGCAGGAGCGTCCGCAGGTTCCGATGGTTCCAGGCGTAGCGAAAGCCGGCGAGAAGGCGGTCCTTCACCGGCTCCACGGCGCGCGGCAAGGATCGCAGGTCGGCGCGGATGAACACCATCGACGCGATCAGCGCGGCGTAGCTGAATCCGTTGGCCAGGAAGCAGGCTTGGGCGCCGAAAGACGCGAGCAGCACGCCGCCGATCGTCGGTCCCACGATGCGCGCCAGATTGAAGGTCATGGCGTTCAGCGGGACGGCGGCGGCCAGCTCCTCCGGCGGCACCACCCTACTGACGACCGTTTGGCGCGTGGGCATCTCCACCGTCGAGACCAAGCCCAGAATCAGGGCCACCGCGACGAAGTGCCAGTACTGAACGAAGCCGAAGGCGGTGGCCGCGGCAAGGAAGAACGCCCCGGCGGCGAACACCGCCTGGCAGAAGATCAGCACCCAGCGCTTGTCGAACGCGTCGGCGAGGAAGCCCGCGAACGGCCCGACGATCGACACCGGCAACGAGGAGCAGAACGTGATGAACGCCAGCTTCGCCTCATCCCGGGTGAGTTCGAAGACCAGCCACCCGTGTCCGACGTTCTGGATCCAAGAGCCGGTGAACGAAACGAGCGCGCCGAGCCAGAGCAACAGGAAATCCCGGTGCCGAAAGGCCCGCATCGTTCCCAGTATGAACCCTCGGCGGGGGCTGTTGCGCACAGGTAAACTGGTGGTCGGCTGCGTCCATGCCTCGGGCGGCGGCCACCGAGGGTTGAGAGTTGTCGGATAGGCCGTACCGGGTGTTGCAGATCATCTCGAGCTCCAGGACGTCTGGCGCCGAGCGGCACGTCCTCAACCTCACCGACCTCCTCCGCAGGCGCGGCCACGACGTGGAGGTGCTCTGTCCCGAGGGCGAGTGGCTTCCCGGTGTGCTTCGAAGCCACGGCGTCCGGGTCCACGAGCAGTCGATGCGCAAGTCGGGCTGGTTCCGAACGCTGGCCTACACGCTCAGGACCGTTCGCAAGGACCGCGTGGACCTAGTCCACACGCACCTGACGCGCGGCACGTACTTCGGCTACCTCGCGGGCCTGCTCCGCGGAGTTCCCGTCGTCGCCTCGGCGCACATCGCGAACCGCGACCAGATCTACCGTCGCGTGGCCCGCGGGACGAACCGCCTGATCGCCGTGAGCAACTACGTTCGGGGGAACCTCTTCGGGCAGGGGGTGCCGGACCGGTTCATCGACACCGTGTACAACGGAACGGACTTCGACCAGATCGAAGACCACGATCCGGAGGAGCTGAAGTCGGAGCTCGGCTTCGAGCCGCGTTCGCGCCTGGTCGGGCTGATCGGCCGGGTGTGCCGGGAGAAGGGGCATCTGGAGATGGTCCGAGCCATGGACGAGGTGCGCAAGGCCCACCCCGAGGCGCACATCCTGTTCGTCGGCCGGGTGTCAGAGGAGATCCGCGAGGAGCTGGGTTCGGAGCTCGAGTCCAAGGGCCTGCGGGAGAACGTGCACCTGCTGGGGGAGCGGTCCGACGTGGCCCGGGTGCTGGATTCGGTGGAGTTCAGCACGATGCCGTCCCACAAGGAGGCCTTTGGGATCGCGGCGATCGAGGCCATGGCTCGGAGCCGGGCCGTGGTGGCGACCCGGATCGGCGGCCTGCCCGAGGTCGTGCGCCACGGAACGACGGGCTTGCTGGTGGATCTGCGGCCGGGGGAGATCGCCGAGGCGATGCTCTTCATGCTGGACCACCCGCAGGAGTGCCGGGAGATGGGCAGGCGCGGCCGGCAGCTGGTCCGCGAGAAGTTCACGCTCGACCACATGGTCGAACGGACGCTGATGGTCTATCAGAAGGCCGTCGGCTTCTAGCGGACCTTGGTGGCGAGGGCGATGGCGCGCAGGCTCTCAAAGTCCCTGTCTCCGGCCACGAACAGAGCGTAGCCGTTGTCCGTCCACGCCAGGCTCGGCAGGCCGTTCATGCGGCCGTAGAGGAATTCGCCGCCAGTAGGCAAGGGTCGGAATCCGTCGATCGTCGACGCCCCCGACACGACCCACACGGACACGTCGCCCTTGGCGTCGCGCAGCACGACGCGGATGATCCTGCGACCGTCGCAGTAGCCGGTGGAGATGGAGCGGACCTGACAGACGCCCGGGTTGAGGTTCATGGGCGCGTCGCCGATGGTGCCGACCGCCCACTGGTGCATCTTTTCCGGCTCCGTCGTGCGGGGCTGGGCCACGGGCATCAGCGTGGATGCCATGGAGGCCACCTCTCCGGGGCGGATCAGCCCGCTGCCGAGGGTCCGGTTCACCCAGGCTCCCACCAGGAGGATGGCCAAGAACACGCCGCAGATTCCCCACGCGTAGCGGCCGACGAACTGCTGGATGCGGATGTCCTGGTCGAGCCTCCGAATCCGCTCCCGGCAGGCGTTCCACGATTCGGCGGACTGCTCCGTGGCGCACTTGCTCCGGAGGACCGTCTTGGTGAGGACGATCGCGTGGTACTCGGCCGTCAGGGCTGGGTCAGCCTCGACGGCTTGGCTGACGATCTTCTGACGGTCCGAGTCGAGCTCTCCGTCGACCCAGGCGTGGATGTCCAGTCGGTCGATCATTCCTGCGTACCTTGTTTCAGATAACCCTCTCGGCGGGCGAATTGTTCCAGCTCCCGTCGGAGAATGGCCCGTCCGCGCGCCAGCCGGGACCGGACCGTGCCCACCGGCACGTTCGTGGCGTCGGCGATCTCCTGATAGCTCAGGCCCTCGATGTCGCTGAGGATGACCGCCGTGCGGAAGTCCTCTGGCACCTTGCCGAGGGCCTCCTCGACCTCTTGGCTCAGCAGACCGTCGAACAGCTGGGCGTCGGGTTCGCTGCCTTCCTCGGCCACCGGTTCATAAACGTTCTCGTCCTCCAGCGACGCGATCTGCGGGCCGCGCGTCCGCCGGCGGTACTTGTTGATGAACAGGTTCGTGAGGATGCGCAGGATCCAGGCCTTGAAGTTGGTGCCGTCGAACCGGTCGTAGGCCTCGAAGGCCCGCACGATGGCCTCCTGGGCGAGATCCTCCGCCTCTTCTCGGGAGCGGGTGAGGCGCAGAGCGGTCCCCAGAACGGAGGGGAAGACCCTCTCGGCCTCCTTCTCGAACCTCTCCCTGGCGGAACGCCGGCCAAGCCACATGGACCCCGCGAGTGTACCCGTCGCTCCCCGCAAGCTCGGCTTCGAGCCTTGCGGTACGATGGCTTCCACCGATGTCCCCCAACGACCGCTTCCTCGTCACCGGCGGAGCCGGCTTCATCGGCAGCCACATCGTCGACGCCCTCTTGGCGCGCGGCAACCGGGTCGTGGTGCTGGACGACCTCTCGTCGGGCTCCTTGGACAACCTCGCCCACTGCCGGGACCGCGTGGAGTTCGTGCAGGGGTCGATCGCGGACGCTGACCTGGTGGCGCGTTTGGCGGAGGGCTGCCGCGGCATCTTCCACCTGGCCGCAGTGGTGAGCGTTCCGCAGTCGGTGGAGGAGCCGCTGCCCGTCGATCGCGTCAACACGCACGGAACGCTCTGCGTGCTGGAGGCCGCCCGGCGGGCCGGAGCGCGCGTGGTGTTCAGCTCCTCAGCCGCGGTGTACGGCGACGACCCGGAGCTTCCCAAAACCGAGCGGTCCCGCACCGAGCCGATCTCCCCCTACGGGGTTCAGAAGCTCGCGGGGGAGAAGTACCTGTTCGCCTACAACCGGCTGCACGGAGTCGAGGGCGTGGCTCTGCGCTACTTCAACGTGTTCGGCCCACGGCAGAACCCGCGGAGCATGTACTCCGGCGTGATCACGCTCCTCACGCTGAAGGCGCTTCGGGGCGAGCCGCTGACGATCTTCGGCGACGGCAGCCAGACCAGGGACTTCGTGTACGTTCGCGACGTGGTGGCGGCCAACCTGCTGGCGATGGACGCCGCCGATGCGCCGGGGCTGGCGGTGAACGTCGGCACCGGCCGTGCCACCAGCGTGCTGGAGCTGGCGGAGACCATCCGCCGGGAGGCGCGCTCAGGCTCCGAGATCGTGTTCGGGCCGCCGCGCCCCGGGGACATCCTCCATTCGAGGAGCGACCCGAGTCTCGCGGAGCGCGCGATCGGCTTCCGGGCGGCGGTGCCCTTGGCTCAAGGCCTCCGCGAGGCGATCGACTGGTTCCGCCAACACGTCCCTGGGGCGTGACTCCGTTCCGTCCGATGGGTATAATAGCGGACCGGCGAGCCCTCGTAGCTCAGCGGCAGAGCATCCCCTTGGTAAGGGGAAGGTCGGAGGTTCGATTCCACCCGGGGGCTCCAGATTCCTTTCAGCTCTTCGCCTTCTTCAGGAATCTCTTGGAGACGATGGTCGCCGGCTCATGCCTGCCCCTCAGCTCCAGGGTGCAGGGAGTGCCCAGGGGGATCGACGAGTCGACGAACGCGAACGCGATTCCGCAGTCCAGCATCGGCGAAAACACTCCGCTGGAGACCTCGCCGACCTCCCGGCCCTCGACGTAGACCTTGGTGCCCGGCAGGGGCAGCCTCTTGCCAGCCATCTGGACGCCCTGCAGCT
>DPBN01000212.1 GCA_003516955.1 Armatimonadota bacterium
CTCCCGCCGATTCGAAGACCAGCACGCCGAGGCCGGAGGATCGCAGGATGATCCGCGCGGCGAGCACCATGCCCAGGCACTCGAAGAACACCCCGGCGAGGTAAAGCAGGTTCCCAAGGGTGTGTCCTTGCGAGAGCTTCGGAAGGCCGAAGCCCAGCACCACCACGTAGGCGCCCGCCACACCGAGGGCGATGGCACCCCACCTTCGCGCGCTGACGTGCTCCCTCAGCAGGAAGAACGCCAGCACCGCCGTGAACACCGGCAGGAGGGTGTTCAGCACGTTCGTCTCGATGCTCGAACTCAGCCCAAGGCCGACGTAGTACAGCGTGTGCGCCGTCGACACGATGCACAGGCCGATTGCGAAGCTCTTCGCTCGGTCCGCGCCGCGCGGAAGGGACATCGGCAGCCATCGCGGGCGCGCCAGAGCCAGCGCGGCCATGATCGCGGCGAACAGAGCCCATCGAACAGCCACCAGGCCGACGGGCGTGAACGTCTCCTGAGCAACCTTCGCAATCAGCAGCGTCGGAGCCCACAGCAGGTTGAGCCCCAGCAGGATCAGCATCAGCCGCAGGCCGCGGCTCATGGCAGATCGATCCTTCCGGGAACCGCGATGGACGACTCGAGAACCCGTTCTCCGCTCTTCACCGTCACGATTTGACCCGGAACCGCGTCCTCGATGCTCAGCAGAGCCGAGCAGATCCAGCGATCGTCCGGCAGACGGCCCTGCCGGAGGACCGCCGCTTCTCGGCCCGAAGCCGCCAACACGGTAGCCCCAGCGGCAAGCGGCTTAGAGACCGTCAGCGCCACCCACCGGCGATGGACCCGGCCTCGGGACTGCACTCTCGCCACAATCTCCTGGCCCACGTAGCAGCCCTTCGAGAAGCTCACGGCGCGAGAAAGAAACTCCGGGCCTAGCTCCTGGACCAGCGGCGCCTGAGCGAACTCGGCAGCGCCCGGCCAGCCCAAGGCGATCTCTGCGGCGTCGCGATCCACCGCCGATTCCGCAGCGCCGGAGGTCGAAAGGCTGAGCCACCACCTGCCTGCCGGCACGGCGAGCACCGCGGCTGGATCGGGCTCCGGGGCGAGGCGCGCGACAACGCCGTCCAGCTTCTCCAGACGGACGTCCTCGAGGATAACCCTCTCCTCCACGGTCTGCTCGAAGCGTCCGACGCGGGAGCGGTCGAGCGCCAACACAACCTCGCCAGAGCGGACGGTCAGGAACCCGAAGGCCCACACCCTTCCCCGCTCGTCGCAGAAGCCGGTCTCAAGGCACGGAGCGGCAGGAACCGCCGCCACCGCCTGCGTGCACTGGCCGTTCAGCCACTCGGCCGCGTCCCGGCCAACCAGGCGCATCGGCACCCAGTCGGCCCACGAGCTGGTCGGGTAGCTTGAGACGGCGTCGTTCGTCATGGACGGCTCCCGAATGGCCCTTTATGACATGGTCCGCGCTTGCTTGGGGGATCGGCCTACTCGGCCTTGGGACCGGCGTCGCCGGGAGGCAGCTCGACCACTCTGCTGCGGCGGCCATCGCCGACCTCCTCGGCGCGGCCCGGTCCACGGTGGCGGCCAAGGTTAGGACCGATTTTCTGCTGGGGCCTTTCCAAGGCCGCTTCGCGTCCCTAGAGGCGAAGGCCGCCCGCTTCGCCCTGGAGTCCATGCCGCTGGCGGGCGAGCGCGGCCCGGGAAGGGTGTGGCGCGTCGCCCGCATGGACCTGGACTTCCGAGACTTTCGGCTCCGGAAGCTGGACGTGCGCGGGTTCCGCGCCAGCATCCCCGAGGTGCGGTTCCAGGCGAAGCCGGGAGCCAAGCCCTCCATCCGGTTTCTTGGCTCTCAAGAGGGTTCTGGAACCGTCTGGACCGACGCGGAGTCGGTCGCCCGATACGCCGAGCGGCGCTTCCCCGCCCTTCGCCGGCTGCGCGTCAGTTTCCGGGGCGACTTGGTGGTTCTGGAGGGCGAGGCGACGTTCCTGTGGCGCACCGCCGAGTTCTGGCTCTGTGCGAGACCCAGGGTCACGAACCCCAGGCGGCTCGGCCTAGCCCCGGTCCGCGTTCTGTTCGCTGGCTCCCGGGCCGAGGGGCAGGCTCTTCAGGCTTGGTCCGACCTCCTGGCCGGTTTGATCGATCTGGATCGCGATCTGGGGCTCAACGGCTCTATGGACGCCGCGGAAGCCACCGTGCACCCGGATCGCATCGAGGTGCGCGGCAGGGTGCGGATCCCGGCGAGGGTTCAGTCGGAAGGCCAGTCCGGTGTATTCTGAGTCCATGCGGGCACAGGACGACCCGTCGGCACCGATCGACGTGACCGTGATCGTGCCTGCGCTGAACGAGGAGGACACCATCGGCGAGGTGGTGGAGCGCCTTCTGGGCCTGCCCCTCCGGACGCAGATCATCGTGGTCAACGACGGAAGCACGGACGGAACGTCCGAAGTCCTCGAGCAGTTCCGGGACCGGATCGTGGTGCTCCGCAACCCTCAGCCTGCGGGCAAAGGCAGCGCGATCCGCTCCGCCCTGCCGCACGCGGCGGGCCGGGCGGTGATCATCCAAGACGCCGATCTCGAGTACGCGCCGGAGGAGATTCCCAAGCTCGTGGAACCGATCCTGCAGGGCCAAGCGGACGTGGTGTACGGCACCCGGTTCCACCGCGGGCTGCCGCCGGGCATGGCCCTGCCGAACAAGATCGTCAACCTCCTCCTGGCCTGGGCTGTCCGCCTGCTGTTCTGGCGGCGAATCACCGACGAGGCCACCTGCTACAAGGCTTTCCGGAGGGATCTGCTGCTCTCCATGAACCTGTCCTGCCGGCGGTTCGAGTTCTGTCCGGAGGTCACGGCCAAGGCGCTGGTCTTGGGTCACCGAATCCTCGAGATTCCGATCCGGTACGAGCCGAGGTCGAAGGAGCACGGGAAGAAGATCCGCTGGACGGACGCCCCGGCGGCCTTCTGGACGCTCCTGCGGTTCCGCTTCGACCGTTCCTGGAGAAAGCGATGAAGGGACATGAAATCCGCCTCGCTACCGAGCGCTTTGAACGGGAGCACCTCTCCCCCTACGCGGCCAAGGCATGCGAGAGCCAGGGGCGCCTCCTGCCGATCCAAGAGGATCCCGTGCGCACCTGCTTCCAGCGCGATCGCGACCGCATCCTACACTCCAAGGCGTTTCGCAGGCTGAAGCACAAGACGCAGGTGTTCATCGACCCGAAGGGCGACCATTACCGAACTCGGCTGACGCACTCTCTTGAGGTCGCGCAGATCGCCCGGACGGTCGCCCGGGCGTTGCGGCTGAACGAGGACCTGACGGAGGCCATCGCGCTCGGGCACGACGTCGGCCACACGCCGTTCGGGCACGCCGGCGAGTCCGCGCTGGACGAGGAGATCCGCCGGGCCCGCGAGGAACAATGGGAGGGCTGGGAGGACCTTCCCGACGGCTTTCGCCACTACGAACAATCGCTCCGGGAGGTGGACCAGCTCAGCTGCCTGAACCTGACCTTCGAGACGAGGGCGGGGATCGGCGGCCACAGCAAGGGCCGAGGAGACCTCACGGCGCACGACGGCCAACCCACGTCCACGCTGGAGGCGGCGGTCGTTCGGATCAGCGACCGCATCGCCTACCTGAACCACGATCTGGACGACGCCCTGCGCAGCGGGATCGTCACCGAGGTTCCACCCCGCTTTCTCGAGATCGGGCCGACCCACGGCGCGCGGATCGGTGCCATGGTAGCGGACCTGATCGACTGCAGCGCCGACAAGCCGCGCATCTCCCTCTCCCCCGCGATGGCCTCGAGGATGAACGACCTGAAGGAGTGGCTCTTCGAGCGCGTCTACCTGCAGTACCCGCTCCGGTTCCCGGAGATCGGCAAGGCGAAGGAGGTGGTCAAGTTCCTTTTCCGGCACTACTCCAAGCCCGACCACCTTCCCCCGGGGTTCCACGGCCTGAGGGGCGCGCTGGACTACGTCGCAGGCATGACCGACCGCTTCGCGACGCAGAAGTTCGTGGAGCTGGCCGTGCCCCGCGCGTTCGAGGACGAGCCGCTCTGAGGCCCTATCGGAGCGAAACGCCCTCGGGGATGCTGACCGACACGAGCGAAGAGCCGAGGCGCTGTCCCGTGAGGTTCGACTCGTCGACCACATAGTCGGCTCCGGCGGCCGCCAGCTCCTGCACGTCGGCGCGGTACCGAGCCCTGGCGGCGATCACGAGAGTGGGATTCAGCCGCTTGGCCGTCTCGATGATCAGCCGACTAGCGTCGTGGTTGGGAATGCTCACAGCCAGCGCCCTCGCCTGTTCGATTCGAGCCGACTTGAGCACGTCGAAGACCGTCGCGTCGCCGACCCGGGCCTGCAGCCCTCGCCTTCGAGCCAGGGCCACAAGTCGGGGGTCGACGTCGAGCACGAAGAGCTCCAGGCGGGCATCCAGCAGGGGCCGGGCGGCAGCCTGGCCGGATTCGCCGAATCCGACGAGAACGACGTGCCCTGAGAGGCCCTCCCGATGGTGCGCCCTCTCGTCTCCTGCGAGCTTCCTCGTCGGCACCACGCGCGCCGCCAGCCATCGGGCGATCCGCTGGGAGTGGGGCGCGATCAATGGAGTCGCGAGGATCGTGACCATCGACGCGGAGACCATCAGCTGGTGGGCGGTCTCCTCGAAGAAGCCCGAGGCGCGCGCGGTCTGAAACAGCACAAACGAAAACTCCCCGACCTGCCCAATGGCGATCGCGGCGGCGAGCGATGTGAGGATCGACTCCCGGAACACTCGGAATGAAGCATAGGCGAGAACGACCTTGATCAGGAGGATTGCCGCCGCCGCGGAAAGCACCAGAGGCAGGTTGGCGAGCAGCCACCTGCCGTCCACCATCATGCCCACCGTGGTGAAGAACAGGGTGACGAAGATCGCCCTCAACGGCCCCACGTCCGCCCGGATCTGGACGGCGAAGGGAGTGCCGGCCAACAGCATCCCGGCCAAGAACGCGCCCAGGGACGGCGAGACCCCCACCTCGTGGGCCGCCCACGCCGATCCGACGCACGTCACCACGGCCAAGAGGACGGCCAGCTCCCTGTTCTTCGCAAGGGTCTTCGAATCGTAGAACCTGGGCAGCGCGCGCCCGACGATCAGGTAGAGCGCGCCGCACGCAGCGAGGATCTTCGCGGACACCAGCAAGGCAGCCAGCCATGGAGAAGCGGGCGAGCCAGTTCCGGCGGGCGCAACCAGGAACGTGGCGACGAGCATGATCGGCAGCAGCATCGCGTCCTGAAGAATCAGGACCCCGAACGCCAGCCTTCCGTACGGTGCGTCCAGTTGCCGCCGCTCCTGCAGGACTCCCAGCACCACGGCGGTGCTGCTCAGCGTCATGGCCAAGCCAGCCACCACGCTCTCCTTCATTCCAAGGCCGAAAGCCAAGGCGATGCCCAGGCCGGCGGCCGCCGTAGACCCAAGCTGCACCAAGCCGCCTCCCAGCGCCACCGGGCCGAGCCGCCGGAGCTTCGACCAGCTGAACTCCAATCCAATCGAGAACAGGAAGAGCGCAACCCCGAGCTCCCCAACCGTGGCCAAACCCTCTCCTTCGGAAACCAGCCCGAACGCCCTGGGACCCAGAAACAGACCCGTCACCAAATAGCCCAGCACCGAGCTCAGCCGGAGCTTCTGGGCGATCGCGCCAGCGAGGAAGGCGATGCCGAGGACCATGACGAAGTCCAGAATCGACCGCCAGCCGGAGTGCATGGGTTCCATTCTACAGGTTCGCCGGCCCGAACCAGGCGGGCGGAGACAGCGGGGTACAACTGGCCATGCTCCGCGCGGCCGCCCTCTGCCTCCTCGCGATCGTGCTCGCGGCTGGCTGTGGGAGAGCGAGCGCACCCGGCTCCTCGCGGCCCCGGCTCCCCATGGACCCGTGGGTGCTGGAAACCAACCAGCCCGAGGGTGAGCCGGCCTTCTTCTCCAACGGGCTGATCGGTGGCAGAATCGACCGATTCGGGATGGGCACCGACGCTGAGGGGCAAAGCCTGCCGTTTCTCGCCATCGACGTGCGCCAACCCTCGGGCGAGGAGAAGATCCTGCCGCTCCCAAATCCCCTGGGCCTCCGCTTCCGGCTGGCCGGGCGCCCTCTGTTGCCGGACCCCGCCCTTCCCGTTCGCCAGGCCATCAGCCTGAGGGATGGCGTCGTCGCAAGCGAGTGGAGCGCCAGCTCGGGCAACCAAGCTCTCCGCTTCCGATGTCTCACGGTCGTGGCCCGGAACCATCGCGTCGTGGCCCAGCGATGGACCGTCAACCCTCTCCCCGACGGCCTCGAGGCGCAGCCACGGATTCCGGCGCGCGCGGAGCCTGACGGAACCCTTCGGATCGCGGACGAGCCGGTGCCCCTTCGAGCTAGGTTGCTCCGTCGCCAAGACGGCTGGGACTGGGTCGTCGCATGCGGCAAGCCTAGCCCATCCCCAGCCAAGGACGACCCGGTGGCCATCGGTGAGTGGGACTACGACCGTGCG
>DPBN01000410.1 GCA_003516955.1 Armatimonadota bacterium
CTCCAGCATCCTCAGCAAGAAGCTGGCCGGCGGATCGCCCCGAGTGCTGCTCGACGTCAAGTGCGGCTCTGGGGCCTTCCGCCACAGCCTGCAGGAGGCCACCGAACTGGCGGTCGCCCTGCGGGCCGTCGGCGCCGAGGTCGGCATAGAGGTGCGCCCGGTGATTACCGACATGGACCAGCCCTTGGGCCGCGCCGTGGGCAACGCGCTGGAGGTTCGAGAGGCGCTGGAGGTCCTTCGGGGCGAGCTCGACAGTCGGTTCGCGCGGTTCTGCCTGGAGCTCGCCGCCCGCGCGCTGGCTCTGTGCGGCTTGGACGCGGCGTCGGCCGAGAGGGCGCTGCGCTCTGGCTCCGCCTTGGAACGGGCCTTGGTATGGCTCGAAGCCCAAGGCGCCGATCTCCGGCAGTTCGACGAGGGACGCGGGCTCCCGGCCGCTCCGGTCGTGCGAGAGGTTCCGGCCCCGGCTTCGGGCTGGGTCCGCCGCGTGGATGCGCGAACGGTCGGAAACGTTGCGATGCGGCTCGGGGCAGGAAGGTTGCACAAATCCGATCGGATCGACCCGCGCGTGGGTGTGGAGGTGCTCGTCGCGGTCGGGAGCCGAGTGGAGCGGTCGCACCCGGTCTTCCGCGTCCATGCCGCCTCCGAGCCGGACGCCGACCACGCCAGAGAGAGCCTGCTGAGGGGGCTGGAGCTGTCCGAGACTCCGACCGAGCCTCGACCGACGGTGCTGCTGGAACCTTAGCGGGTAGCATCCGTTCCGGCATGCGGATTCCGAAGGCCCTGATCTTCGACATGGATGGCACCATCGTCGACAACATGCGGTGGCACGCGATCGCCTGGCTCGCGCTGTTCGAGGACCAAGGGTGTCCGACGACCGAGGAGGAGTTCTACAAGACGGCGGGATTCACGTCCGCCGAGGTGGTGCGCCACTTCATCTCTCCGGACTTGCCCGAGGAGGAGATTCGCTGCCTCGCGCGCCAGAAGGAGTTTCTGTACAGGTTTCTGTACAAGGACCATATCAAACCGGTTCCGGGGCTCCGCCGACTGCTGCGGGACGCCCGTGCCCACGGCTGCAAGCTCGCCCTGGCGACGGCGGCGGGCGACCGGAACATCCGCTTCACCCTGAAGCACCTCCAGCTGGAGAACGAGTTCGACGCCATCGCTGGAGCCTCGGAGGTGCAGCGCGGCAAGCCGGAGCCCGACATCTTCCTGCTGGCCGCCCGCAAGCTGCAGGTGGAGCCGGCCGAGTGCGTCGTGTTCGAGGACGGCCGCCCCGGCGTTCAGGCGGCGCGCAGGGCCGGAATGGGCTCCGTCGCGGTGGCCACCGTGCATCCGGCCGAGGAGTTGCAGAGCTGGCCGGAGGTGGACCTGGTCATCCGCGACTTCCGAGAGGTCACCGTGCCGAAGCTCGCTCGCGTGCTGCCGTCCAACCGCTGACGCCGCCCTATAGGCCGACCAGGAAGGCGCCCACGGCCTCGGACCAGGCGATCCACGGCCCCGGATAGAGCCCGATCAGAACCGTCAGGGCCACGCACACGCCGATCGCGACGGCCACCGGCGCAGGCACCAACACCCGCTCCGCGTTCTCGGGCGCGGCGTGGATGTACATCCTTTTGGCGACCAGCAGATAGTAGTACAGGGATACCGTGCTCATCACCGCGCCGAGCAGCACCAGCCACCACAGCCCAGACCGCATGCCTGCGGAGAACAGCAGGAACTTGCCCACGAACCCGGCGAGCGGCGGAATCCCTGCCAGGGAGAGCAGGAACACGAGCATCGCGAAGGACAGCAGGGGGGCCCTCCGCGACAGGCCGTCGTAGTTCTCCAGCGCGTGCGAGTCGGTCGCCTCGCCCACCGCGTATACGCAGAGGAAGGCCCCCACGTTCGCGAAGACGTACAGCAACAGGTACAGGCCCACGGCGGAGAGTCCCTCCCCGCTGGCGGCGGCCACGGCGATCAGCAGAAAGCCCGCCTGCGCGATCCCCGAATACGCCAACAGCCGCTTGACGTTCGTCTGGACGATCGCCACGAAGTTGCCGAACGCCATCGAGAGCACCGCCAGGGCACCGACGAACACGACCCAGGCCTCGCTCCGCCCCGGGAGGACGAGCAGCAACAGGCGCCCGATGGCGAGGAACCCGGCGGCCTTGGAGGCGGTCGACAGATACGCCGACACCGGAGACGGCGCGCCCTCGTACACGTCGGGAGCCCACAGGTGGAACGGCGCGGCGGCGATCTTGAACGCCAGGCCCACGAGGATCAGGGCCATGCCGATCCACGCGTAACCGGGCGCCAAGCCCTGGAAAGCCTCGTTCAGGTCCGCGAACCGCGTGGATCCGGCGGCCCCGAAGACCCAGCTCACGCCGAAGAGGAACACCGCGCTCGAGGTGCCCGCGACCACGAGATACTTCAAGGCGGCCTCGGCGGAGCGGTCCCTGTTGCGGTCGTAGCCCGCGAGCACGAACAGGGTCAGCGTCGACACCTCCAGGCTCAGATAGAGCATCAGGAGGCTCCCGGAGGCGACCAGAAACATCAGCCCGACCGTGGAGATCAACAGCAGGGCGTAGTACTCGCCCCGGTACGGACCCGAAGTCGAGGCCAGACAGACCAGCGCGCAAGCGGCCGCGAACAGCGCGCAGAAGAACGCCGTGGCGGAATCCCAAACGTACATCCCGTTCCACAGCGAGCCCTCGCGCGGCACGAGGAGGCACAGGGCCAAGGCCGCGCACGAACCCAGGAAGGCCACCCACCCCGCCTCGGGGTGGGCGCCCGGCCGCTCGCCTCGGATTCCGGCCAAGAGCAGAACCAGAAGCGCGAACCCCGTCATCACCAGTTGGGGCGCCAGCAACGACCAGTCGACTTGCGGCATGCTCACAGCTCCATCCCCAGCGTCCTCAGGCCGTGGTTGATCAGGTCGACGAGCGGCCTTGGCCACAGGCCGACGATCAACAGCAGGGAGGCCAGCGACACCAGCGCGACCCACTCGGTACGGGAGGCGTCGGTCAAATCCTGCCACTTGTCGGACATCGGCCCGAGGAACACCTTCTGCACCAGCCGGAGCACGTATACCGCCGTGACGACCACCCCGGTCACCGCGACCGCGACCACCACGGGATACCGGGCGAACGTGCCCAGGAACACCAGCGTTTCGGCCACGAACCCGCTGGTGCCGGGCAGGCCGAACGACGCCAGGCCGCCCACGGTGAACGCGACGGCGATGCCCGGCATCCTTCTGGCGAATCCGCCCATCGCCAGGATGTCCCTGGTATGCGCCTTCTGGTACACGAGCCCGACCAGCGCGAAGAACAGCCCCGTCATGATGCCGTGCGACACCATCTGCATCACTGCGCCGGCCATCCCGACCGGCGTGAGGCTGGCGATGCCGAGCATGACGACGCCCATGTGGCTCACGCTGGAGTAGGCGATCACGTACTTGAGGTCGGTCTGGCCCATCGCCGAGAACGCGCCGTAGACGATGTTGATCGCGGCGATCGTCGCCACCAGGGGCATCAGGCCGGGCGCGACTTCGGGGAACATCGCGACGCACGTTCGGATCACCCCGTAGGCGCCCAGCTTCATCAGCACGCCCGCGTGCAGCATCGACACCGCCGTCGGCGCGGAGGCGTGGCCGTCCGGGGACCACGTATGGAACGGGAAGATGCCGGCCAGTACCCCGAAGCCGACGTAGAACGCCAGGAACAGCGCCCTCTGCAGCCCGAGGCCCAGCTGCGAGCCGCCAGACAGCTCCACCATGTCGAACGTGTGCCGCGGATCCAGATGGTACAGAGCGAGGATCCCCGTGAGGATGAACGCGCTGCCCAGCATGAGGTACAGCGTCAGCTTCATCGCCGAGTATTCCTTGCGCCCCGTGCCCCAGATGCCGATCAGCAGGTACATCGGCAGCACGGCGATCTCGTAGAACAGGAACAGGAAGAACAGGTCCAGGGCGACGAACACGCCGAACACGCCGGTCACGAGGAACATCAGCAGGGTGAGGAACTCCTTGCAGCGCTCCTCGAGTGTCCACGAGGCGAACACGCCCGTCACGATGATCACGCCCGTGAGCAAGAGCATCGCGATGCTGATGCCGTCCGCGCCGAGGCTGTAGCGGATGCCCAGGCTGGTGATCCAAGAATAGGTTTCCCGGAACTGGAAACCGCCCGCCTGGCCGTCGTACAAAGCCCAAGCGACGCAGGAGAGCACCAGGCTCACCAGGCCGGATGCCAGAGCCACGACGCGGGCCGCCGTCTTCCGCTCGGGAGGGATCGCGAGAAGCACCAGACAGCCGACGAACGGCGCCAGCACGATGATCGACAGAAGGTGATCCAGAACCAGGCTCACGGCATGATCCCTCCCAGCGCGCCGGTCGCCGCCAGGCCGACCAGGGCCGCGGCGACGACCGCCATCAGCGCCAGCACGGCGGCGTAGAACTGCGGCTGACCGTTGGTGAAGCTGCCGAGCAGCCGGCCGAACAAGGCGCAGATCCATGCCGCGAGGTTCACCAGGTTGTCGACCACGTTGCGGTCGAACCACGCGACCAAGCCGCCCCAAGCCACCGCGGCGCGCGCCACGCCCTTCTCATAGAAGTCGTCGATGTACCACTTGTTGGCCAGAAAGCTGTAGAGGGGCCGAGGGAGGCGCGCGACCGGGTCGCTGGCAGGCTCCTTCCTGTAGAGGGCCACCCCGAGAATGATCCCCGCCAGAGCCGCCGCCAAGCCCAAAGCCGCCACGCCCAGATCGAGGCCATGGGCGTGCCGCCCCGGCTCCAGCAGGGCCGTCAGGAAGGGATCCCCAGGCAGGTTCAACGCGCCGCCGACCGCCGCGGCCACCGCCAGCAACGCCAGCGGCACCGTCATCCAGGGCGACGACTCCCTGGCGTGGGAGGCCCCGCTCGCGCGCGGCTCCCCGGCGAACGCCAGGAACCAGAGCCGGGTCATGTAGAAGGCGGTCATCGTAGCGACGGCCACCGCCAGGGCGAACAGCACCGGCTGCGACCTTACACTGGCGAGAATCTCGTCCTTCGACCAGAACCCCGCGAACGGGAACACCCCGGCCAGAGCGAGCGACCCGACGATGGTCGTCCAAGAGGTCAGTGGCATCCGCCGATGAAGCCCGCCCAGGTTCAGCAGGTTCTGCTCGTGGTGGCAAGCGTGGATCACGCTGCCCGCGCACAGGAACAGCAGCGCCTTGAAAAAGGCGTGCGTCGTCAGGTGGAACATCCCGACGGTGATCCCGCCCAGCCCCAAGCCAAGCATCATGTAGCCCAGCTGGCTGATCGTCGAGTAGGCGAGCACCTTCTTGATGTCCGTCTGGACCAGGGCGATGGTGGCGGCCATGAGGGCCGTGAATCCGCCGACCCACGCGACCGTCGCCAAGGCCGCCGGCGCAGCGTGGAACAGGAAGAAGAGCCGGGCCACCAGGAACACGCCGGCCGCGACCATCGTGGCCGCATGGATCAGCGCCGAAACCGGAGTCGGACCCTCCATCGCGTCGGGCAGCCACACGTGCAACGGGAACTGCGCGCTCTTCCCCACCGCGCCGAGGAACACAAGCAGCGGCACCAGGTTCGCGAACGCCGATGCGGAGAGGAACACCGGCTTGAGGTTGCCGGACTGAACCAGCTTCTCCAGCGCCACGATCTCGAACGTGTGCGCGGAGTTCCACAGCAGGATGATCGCGACCAACAAACCGAGGTCACCGAAGCGCGTCACGATGAACGCCTTCTTCGCCGCGTTGGCCGGCGCACGGTTGCGGTACCAGAAGCCGATGAGCAGGTACGAGCAGATTCCCACGAGCTCCCAGCAGATGTAGATCAGAAGCAGGTTGTCGGCCAGCACGAGGCCCAGCATCGCGGCCGCGAACAGCCCCAGATAGGTGAAGAAGCGGGCGAACCCGTCGTCGCCCCCCATGTATCCCACGGAGAACACCTGCACGAGCAGCGCGACGCTCGCCACCACCAGCAGCATCAGCGCGCTGAGCCCGTCCAGCAGGAACCCGGCGGACACCCGGAAGCTCCCGATGGCGAGCCACTCCAGCTGACCGGTCTGCGTGCCGACCTCGCGCACGGTGGAGAAGGCCGCCAGGGACAGCGCGAGGCTCGCGGCCGTCGCCAGGATCACGGGGAACGCGGCCACCCGCCGGTTGTCCCTTCTCGCCACGAACAGCAACGCCGTCGCGGCGGCGGCGAAGGCCGGAAGCAGCGGAATCCAGGCGACCATCAGCCCCTCATTCCTCCCACGTCCTCAATGTCCACGTTTCGGAATCTGCGGAACACGCCGAGCACGATCGCCAAGGCCAGCGCCGTCTCGCAGGCCGCGACCAGGATGATCACCGTGACGAACACCGGCGCCTCCAGACTCTGCACCCACTTGTAGCGCCAGAAGGCCAGCAGGTTCAGGTTCGCGGCGGCGAACATCAGCTCCAGCCCCATCAACACCGCGATCGCGTTGCGCCGAGCCAGAGCCCCGTACAGCCCGAGGCTAAACAGAATCGCCGCGACGACGAGCCATGCCTGCAGCGGCAGCGTCTGCACTCTTCTCCTCCTCCCTCGCCTGATCGATCAGCCTCTTCCTCTCCAAACCCACGACCTCGGACCGGGCCTTCTTGTCCGAACGGGCCAGGTACACCGCCCCGACGAGCGCACCGAGCAGCATCAGCGACGCGACCTCGAACGGCAGCAGATACTCCGTCAGGAACGCCTCTCCCACCCGCCTGGTGAGACCGACGGGCACGGAGGGCGGCGGCTCGGGGTTGCCGGCCGTGCGGGCCCCGGCCAGGCACAGCCCGAGGAACAGAACCGCGGCCGCCGCGCCGAAAGCCCCCAGGCGGTTGAACTCCGTCCGATCCGGGCGCATCACCTCGCGGGTCAGCATCAGAACGAACAGAACCGTGATCGGGATCGCCCCAGAGTAGATGAGCAGCTGCACGGTGAACAGCAGCTCGTTGCCCAACAGCAGGAACAGGAGGGCCACACCGAAGAACGTCGGCATCAGCCAGAAGGCGGCGTGAACCAGGTTCCGGCAACGGACCACCCAGTACCCGGACACCAGGGTGATCAGACTCAGCAGCGCGAACAGCGCGACCTCCTGGCTCATGCGCCCTCCTCCGCCGGACGAGCCTGCGGCTTGGGGGACTCGCCGGGCTTGGCCTTCTCCGCGGCCTCGGCCTGCAGCCGCATCAGCGTCTCCACGTTCCGCCGGGCGTTCTCCGGACCGCCCTGGGCCAGATCGACGATCCTCAGGACGCTTCCCTCCTTCTCCGTCACGGCGAACTCGTACCGGTCGCCCATATAGATCGCGTCGAACGGGCACGCCTCCACGCAGAGGTTGCAGAACATGCACCGCCCCAAGTCCATCACGAACTCGTCCACACCGGCGGTGGTGCCCTTGCCGACCTT
>DPBN01000411.1 GCA_003516955.1 Armatimonadota bacterium
GCGTTCTACGGCGGGATGTCCGTCGCCTCGGACATGGTCGCAGGGGAGAAGGAGCGCCAAACGCTCGAAACGCTCCTGGTCAGCCCGGCCACGCGCCGCGAGATCGCTCTGGCGAAGTTCTCCGCTCTCGCGCTCGTTTGCTTGGCGGGCAGCGTCGCGACGCTCCTCGCGGTGGGCCTGCTGTCCGTCGCCCGCTTGCCGGGAGTGCCGGACCCGATCCCCGGCGGGGCCGGTCTGACCCTCCTCGGCGCGCTCGTCGTGCTGGTGGTCGTCGCCCCCTTGGCGATGTTCTTCGCCTCCGTGCTGCTCGCCATCAGCGCGCTCGCTCGCAACGTCCGGGAGGCTCAGACGCACCTGACCCTCGTCAGCTTCGTGGTCTTGGCGCCGGCGATCTACTCTCAGTTCCTCGGCCTTACGGGCACGGAGGGCTCGGCTTGGGTTCGCTGGACGCCGATCTTGAACGCGGCGGTCTGCGTGCGCCAAGCCCTCCTCGGCCGGTTGGAAGCGGACGACCTTGCGGCGACGTTCTCGGTCAGCCTGGCCCTGGCTGCGGCCGGCCTGTGGCTCTCGTTCCGCCTGATGGGACGCGAAGCTATCCTGAGGAGAACTTAGGCAGGCCTTGGATCATCGACGCCAACCGAGCCTGCTGGGCGGTCAGCGCGGCGATGGCGGACTCCATCTTCGCGAATCGCTGGCGCAGGTTCTGCTCGTGAAGGCTGATCTGGCTCTGCAGGTCGGCGATCTGCTGATCGATCGCATCGGATTGTGCCTGCAGGCTGTCATCCGTCGCCTTGAACACTCCTGACGCCGCGTCCGTGAAGGTGGACAGCAGGTCGTTCAGCAGCGCACCGACGCCCTTGGTGAAGTAAACCGTGCCCGCGCTGCCTGCGGCGTCGCCGGTGTACATCACTTGGAGGCCCGCCACGTTCGGGGCGGCGCTGTCGCCGGTCAGGAATTGGCCCGAACCCACCGCGGCCTCGCCGTTGATCGTGCCGGCCACATCGACTCCCGCTGTGACTTCGGCGATCGGCCCGACCGTGAGCCCACCCGTGCCGATCCCTGTGGTGGAGGGGCCGGCATCCAGATCGCTGGAAACCACGAACGCCCCGGACGCGCCCTGGATCTTCGGGGTGAACTTCAGCCGCCCGCCATCGTTCGACGCTGTGAGAATGGCCGAGAGCGTCGCGTCCGCATTCAGCGTCGCCACCACCTGGTCCAGGCTCAACCCGGCATCCAAAACCAGCGAGTACGGACCGGATCCGAAGGCGGCGCCGTCGAACGTCAGGGTCTCCTCCGCACCAAGGGGCGAGGTCTGCTGGGTGGAGGCGCTTACCCCCGGTGTGCCGATGCCGGAGGACGTGGCCGAAGCCGCCTGGTCGCTCGTCACAGTGAACGCACCCGGCGTGCCGTACCGCTTGCTCTCGATCTTCAGGCGACCGCCGTCCACCGAGGCCTGAACCAGGTCCCGCAGCCTCGCGTCCGTGTTGATGCGGTCCACGATGCTGCTCAGCGTGATCCCCGCCTCCAGCAAGAGGTTCACTGTGCCGCCGCCGAACAGCGTCCCGCCGAACGACAACGTCTCTTGGGCGGTGGACGGGCCGGTCATGGCGGTGGCTGCCGTCGCCGTGCTCTTGGTCGCCGGCTGAGTGATGTTCACCGCATAGCCCGAGGAACCGCTCGCCTTGGTCGAGGAGGTGCTGGACACGTAGGCCAGCTGGCTGGAGCTGGTGCGGCCGATCGCCGCGAACAGCCCGGCGACGTTCGACGGGTTCGCGGCCAGCGCCGCGTCCAGCGCGGACTCATCCAGCGAGATCTTCCCGTCCGAGTCCACCTTGACCCCCACCTGCGTGAGGTTGGTGTAGGGGCCGAGCAGCCCCGCGACGTTCTGGAAAAGCGCCTCGGAGAGCTGCGACTCGATCTGGAGCGCCGTGGGGTCTCCCAACAGCGGACCGGCTTCGAACGTCTCCTTGTCGAACTGGCTGTTCGACCGGATGAAATCGATGAGGTCGTTGTAGGCCTGAACAAAGTCCTTGACCTTGCCCTTGGTCGCCGAGTTGTCCGAACGAACCTGGATGCTCGTCGTCTTCGGGTTGACCTCGTCGGCCTGTTTGAGGGTGATCGTGAGGCCGGAGACCACGCCCGACACCTCGTTCGTCGAGGAGGTCATCGCGATGCCGTCGATGGCGAACGAGGCGTCCTGAGCGGCGAGGATCTGGTTGCCGAACCCCTTCTGGAGGAATCCCAACGCCTCCAGAGCGCCGTCCGGGTCGCTGTGGGAGGTCACTCCGGTCAGGTCCAGCTTGTAGACCGTCCTGCCTGCCACCGTCGCGGTGCGCACCGTCGCCGTGACGCCGGCCCCCGCCGAGTTGATCGCGGTCGCGACGTCTTGGAGCGACATCGTGTCCAAGTCCAGGCTGATCGACGTTCCGTTCAGGACGATCTGCCGAGTCCCGCCTCCCGAGAACCCGAGGTTGGTCGCAACCGCCTCGGTGCTGCTGGAGAAGCCGGCGCTGGTCATGCCGCCCGTGATCGGCTCCCGCACGCCGGCGGCGCCCGAAATCAGTCCGAGCGCCTGCGCAGCCCCTCCGCTGAAGTCGCTGATCTGAATCCGCGACTGCGCGCCGGTGGAGGTGGCGGTGAGGGTCAGGTAGGCGTTGCCCGTGCCGCCGTTGATCACCGTGGCCACGACGCCCGCATCCGCCTGGTTGATCTTCCCCGCGAGGCTGGTCAGCGAGTCGGAGGCCTCGACGCGGATGCCTCGCCCGTTGACCACCATCAGACCGTCGGCGAGGCCCAGCGCGGAGCTCGCGTCCGTCTGCGCCGCCGTCGCGATCTTGTGGGCTTGGGCCAGCCGGCTCACCGCGAGGTTGAAGGTTCCCGGCGTCGCTCCTGGACCGACCCGCACATCAGCCACCGCCGAGTCGGAAGAGGAGGCGCTGTAGTTCTCGAAGGCCGTTGACGATCGCAGTCCCGAGGCTGCGGTGGAGAGCGACACCACCTTGCCCCGGAACTGGTTCATCAGGGACATGCGGCTCGTCAGCTGCGCCTGGCGAGCTTGCAGCCTCTTGATTGGAGCCTGCTCGATCTCCACCAAACGCGAGATGATGGACTCGGTGTCGATGCCGCTGCCGAGTCCGCTGAAGCTGATGCCGGAAGTGCTCAGCGTGCCAGACATGATGCCTTCGGACGCCGCCCGCGGCGGGTCCTCCCCTCTTGGTTATCGGTCCGCGCGGACGCTCCTTGGATACGGGTCTTTAGGCGGCCAGGCCGCAGTACTCAGCCATGGCGCGGACACGCATCTCCATCTCGCGCCTCAACCACTCCAATTCGGAGGGTCCGAGCGCGACGGCCTCCACCGAGGCGTCCGAGATCTGCCCCACCTCCTCCGGCGTCCCGCACTCGGCCAGCAGAGACGCGACGCGGATGGCGTGGTAGTCCTCGCACAGCATCGGATCGCGCGGCGGCTCCTCGGCTCGGATCAGCGCGGTCAGGTCGCACGGCAGCTTCCAGTGTTCGGCCAGCATTCCCCCGATCTCCTTGTGGGTCACGCCGAGCAGCGGCCGCTCCGCCTCGATCTCGGGCACCCCCTTGAAACTGGCCAGCTCCGCGACCTGCCGGTACAGATCTGGGAAGTAGGCGAGCAGGAACAGCCTCCCAATGTTCGACAGCAGGCCTCCCACGAACAGGAGCTCCAGCTGGACCTCGCCGAACCCGCGCAGCTTGCCGATCGCCCGCGCACCGATCGCCGTCGAGAAGCTCTGCCTCCACAGGGCCTTGAGCCCCTCCGCGTCCGCGGGATTCTTCGCCTCGATCAGGCCCATGGCGCTGACCCCGACGACCAGGTTCCTCACCTGCTGCATCCCGAGAATCACCACCGCCTGGCTCACGCTCCGCACCTGACCGGCCAAGCCGTAGTACGACGAGTTCACGATCCGAAGCACCTTGGCGACCAGCGCTTGGTCGGAGCTCAGGATCCGCTCGATCTGCGTCGCGGAAACCTCCTCCTTCTCAGTCTCCTCCAAGATGCGCGTCACGACCGCCGGCAAAGGCGGCAGGCCCTTGACGGCGGCCTCCATGCATTTTGCGCCGAGCAAAGATCGATTGTCCAACCTCATCCTCCCATCAGGCGGCTCGCCCGCACGAAATGATCCCGTTCACGTCGGCGATCAGAGCCACGTTGCCGTCGCCGAGGATCGTCGCCCCGCTGACGCCCGGAACGTCGCCCACAAAGCCGCTCAGCGACTTGATCACGACCTCCTGCTCGCCAATCAGCTTGTCCACCACGAGGCCGATCCTCTGTTCTGCGATGCCGACGATCACCACGAAGAACTCGTCCTCGTCCTTTCTCTCCCATCGGTTGGTGATGCCAAGCACCTCACCCATGCGGACCAGCGGCGTGGTCACGCCACGAATCAGGATGACCTCGCGAGCGTGCACCGTCTGCACCTCCTTGCGGTGCACGAGAAGCGTCTCCACCACGCTTCCGAGCGGAATGACGTACACCACGCCGCCGACCGAGACCAGCAGGCCCCGGATGATCGCGAGGGTCAGCGGCAGACGCAG
>DPBN01000412.1:0-1392 GCA_003516955.1 Armatimonadota bacterium
CCAGTGGGGAAACACGCGGGTGATGTCCGCCACGGTCTCGCCCACCGACGTTCGGCTGGGGGCCGCTCCGCCGCACCCCGACTGCACCGGCACGCAGGCCGCGAACTTCGCGTCGCGCGCGCAGGCGAGGAGCGCGGCCTTGCCCAGCCGCGAGTGGCCGATCGCGATCGTCTGCTCCGATCGGCACAGCGGACTCAGGCTCAGGACGCTCCGAATCCGCGTGAGCGCCTCGGCCCAGCACGAGAGGGCCGTCGTGCCCGACGCATGCAGCCGCTCGGCCTCGCCCGGATCGTCCGGGCAGAACCCCTCGTACCACGCCGTGGCCAGCGCGAACCCCGATTCCAGGATCAGCTCGACCGGCCAGGCGTTCTCCTGCGAGCCCCTCGGAGCGGGGTTCGGTGGATCGATCGGAACGTTGGGGTCGTCCCAAACGGCGTGGTTGCCTCGAAAGTTCAGACCCACGAACACCGGGAACGGCCCCTCGCCGTCGGGCCAGAACACCGCGAGGTGCACCACGGGGCCCGAACGGAACTCCAGCCGATCGACCTGCGTGAAGCCGAAAGGGTTCTCCCAAACGCCCACCGGAACCACGTCCAGGCAGCCGAAGTCCGGCCGCTTGCCGTACTGGATCGTCTCGAAATGGCCCCAAAGCTCCGGCACGCGCCGCCGCCACCACGCTTCGGCGTCCCGCACGGGCGTCCCGTCGTCGCAGGCCAGCAGGTCGGGAAAGTTCGCTTCCTCCACGATGTTGGCCCACGATAGCACACGTCAGAAGACACGTAGGCACCGGAGGGTGCAGAATGGGGGCGAAATGGGCACAAGGCTGATTTGGGCGATCGCGTTAGCCACCGGGGTGGCCTCGGCACTGGCTTCCGAAGTGAAGGACGTGCTGCCTCTGACCGAGAGCATCGTGCTGGTGCACTTCGACGACGGATACGTCGTCCACCACAAGAAGGGCCAGAAGCGCTCCGACGAGCGCGTGGTGGTGCAGCCGCTGGACGTCGCCAAGGCCCAGAATCCGGCGTCCTACACCGTCTCGTCCAGTGACGACGCGTCCTTCGGAACAGCCAAGCCCCTGCGCGTGAGCAGGAAGACCAAGGGCACCGACTTCGCTTGGTTCGTAGACGCATGGATCGACGGTCGGGCGGTCAACAACCGCCCCGACCACGCCAAGGAGCACTGGATCTACCTCCACCTGCCCCGACCGATGGCCGAGGGCAAAACCTACGTCGTGCGCGCCCCCGGCTTGGCGAGCAACGGCTCCAGCTGGACCGTCCGATACGACGCCGCCAAACTCCGCTCCGAGGCCGTGCACGTGAACATCGTCGGGTACTCCACCCAGGCCCCGCGCAAGTACGGCTACCTGTCGCACTGGCTCGGCGACGGCGGCCC
>DPBN01000412.1:1535-3626 GCA_003516955.1 Armatimonadota bacterium
TCGGCCGCCGCTTCTGGATCGTCGAGACGGCCACCGGCAAGCGGGTCTTCGATGGGCGCGTCGCGTTCCGCAAGGCCGGCACGGAGCCGGAGACGGGCCAAGCGACCGACACGCCCGGCGGCAACTTCGTCGGCGCCGACACGGCCGAGTGCGACTTCAGCTCCTTCAACCAGCCGGGGACCTACGTGCTGGCGGTCGAGGGCGTCGGATGCTCCTTCCCCTTCGAGATCCGCCGCGACGCCTACCGGGAGCCGTTCCGCTTGGTCGCCCGCGCGCTCTACCACAACCGCAGCGGCATCGCCCTGACCAAACCCTACACCGAGTTCGAAAGGCCCGCGCCGCACAACCCTCTCAAGACGCCCGGCTTCCGCGGAAAGCTGATGTACACCACGGTCCGCTGGCAGGACTGGGGCTCCGAGGGCGGCGACCGGGCCAAGCTGGAAGCCGGCTTCAAAGGCCCGCTGGATTCTTGGGGCTGGTACCAGGACGCGGGCGACTGGGACAGCTACCCGTCGCACATCCGGGTGGCCCAAGAGCTTCTGCTGGCCTTCGAGATCGCGCCGGAGAACTTCGCCGACGGCGAGCTGAACATCCCCGAGAGCGGCAACGGCATCCCCGACATCGTGGACGAGGCCGCCTGGCTCCCCCGCTTCTGCCACCGGCTGCGGCACGAGCTGCTGCGCAAGGGATGGGGCACAGGGGGCGTCGGCCTTCGGGTAGCCGGCGACGCGTTCGGAGGGGACGGCGAGGGAGTGCCCAGCTATGAGGACGTCCACCGCACTTGGGCGGTGAGCGGAGAGGACCCCGACTCCACGTTCCGCTACGCGGGCGCCGCCGCGCACCTGGCCCACGTTCTGGCGAAGCTGGGCAAGAAGGATCCCGAGGGTGTCGACTGGGGCCGCGAGGCGCGGGAGGCCTTCCGCTGGGCCATGGACCACGGCGGCCGCGACGGCGGCGGAGAGCTGCTGCGCTCCCGGCTCTATGCCTCGGCCGCCCTCTTCCGGCTGACCGGCGAAGCCGGCTTTCTGGCCACCGTGGCCAAAGACCTCGCCGCCGTCGGCGAGGACGTCTGGCTGGAGAACCTCCACGGCCCGGCGCTGCTCGCCCTTCCGGGATGGAAGGCTCGGCCGCCGGCGGCAGTTCTGGAGGCCGCGCGCAAGGCGGTGCTCGCGGTGGCGGGCCAGAGCCTCGAATCGGCCCGCAGGCGGGCCATGCGCTGGGGCGGCAACTTCATGATGCCGATGCTGATCGGCCAGCAGACGACCCCGCACGCCATGGAGCTGGCTGTGGCTTGGCGGATGCTGCGGGACGAGGACCCAGCCAAAGCCAGGGAGTTCTACGCCGCGCTGCACACCACCGCCGACTACTTCCTGGGCTGCAACCCGCTCAACATCGCCTGGGTGACCGGCCTCGCCGAGCGGCACCCGGTGAACGTGTTCCACCTGGACGGCTGGTACAACGGCAAGGACACCATCCACCCTGGCGTCGTGCCGTACGGCCCTTGGAGGAAGGCCAAGGACCAAGGCCAAGGTCCTTGGGACTACGACTGGGCCAACCAGACCCTGCATCCCCAGATCGACCTGTGGCCGGGCGCCGAGCGCTGGTTCGAGCAGAGGTGCAGCCCGCTGACCTGCGAGTTCACGATCCACCAGAACCTCGCCCCGGCCGCCGCGATCTACGGGATTCTGGCCGGGCGAGCCAAAGGATCCGCCCGCTGACGACGCAAGGGGCCCCGCCGGAGCGGGGCCCTCTCGGGTTTGGGGATGGATGGGATGGTTGGTTCGATCTTCGCCGGATCAAGCCGCCAGGCGCAGGTGCCCTGACCCGCCCTCGGCCAGCTTGAAGCGGTTCACGATCTCCTTGAGCTGCTCGGCCATCGACGCCAGCTCGCCGGCGGAAGCGCTGACCTCCTCGGCCGTGGCGCTCATCTCCTCGGCGCTGGCGGCGGTCTCCTCGCTCACCGCGGCAACCCCTTGGATCGCCGAGGCCACCTCTTGCGCGCCGTCCTTCATGGCTCCCAGCTCCGACACGTTCCTCTCGGCCGCCTGGCGAACAGCCCGCATGGCCTGCGCCACGGTGAGGGCCGTCTGG
>DPBN01000066.1 GCA_003516955.1 Armatimonadota bacterium
CTCTTGATCGGTTCGTAGTTGCCCAGATGCAGCTTCGGCTGCGTCGGCTGCATGCCGCTCAGAATGCGTTGCTTCTCCATCGCTTGCCCTCGGTTGCGCCTGTCAGTAGTACATCCCCGTCAGCAGGTGGAACAGCGCCCGGTGCGGAGGCCCGATGATCAGGCCGATCGTGGGGATCCGCGAGAGCTGGCCGATCACGATCAGCGCGAGCAGCAGGCCCGATCCGTACCGCTGGTTCCACCAGTACCACCTCTGCCGGGCCGGCTCTGGGAAGAACGTTCCCAGCAGCCAGTGCCCGTCCAGCGGGCCGAGCGGGATGAGGTTGAACAGGAACAATCCGAGGTTGATGGCCACGCCGTACACCAGCAGCGCCTGCAGAAACAGGCTGGAGGCGAAGGCGCCGGTGGTGGTGGCGACCCGCAGCAGAACGGCGAAGAAGGTGGCCTGCACCAGGTTCGAGAGCGGGCCGGCCGCGGTGGCGGCGAACGCGTCCCACCTGGGGTTGCGCATGTTGTTCGGGTTCATGGGCGCGGGCTTGCCCCATCCGATCCCCACGCCGGTGAGCGACGTGAGGAGGATCATGAGCGTCCCCAGCGGCTCGAAGTGCTTGGTCAGGTTCAACGTGACCCTGCCATAGATTCGGGGCGTCGGATCACCCGCCAGGTCGGCCATCTTGCAGTGGGCGTACTCGTGCAGCCCGATCCCGAAGAAGATGACGATGAGGATCGCGAGGAGGACCGGGATCGGGGGGAGTTCCAGCATGGCTCAGAGGCTCGGAAGGATCTCCCGAGCGAACAACTCGTCGTACGTCTCCCGCCGCTGGATGGGTGCGAGGGACCCATCCTCGCGGACCATCACGGTGGGCGGCCTCAGGAATCGGTTGTAGTTGCTGGCCATGGAGCTGTTGTAGGCCCCGGTGCAGAGAACCTGCAGCAGGTCTCCCTCGGCCAGATCGGCGGGCAGGTCGACGTCGACGAACAGCTTGTCGGTCTCGCAGTGCCTGCCGGCGACGGTGTACTTGGCCGCAGGCCCGCCAACCGGCTCGCCGCCGTCGGCCCGGGCCGCCCGGAGCACCGTGTAGCGGCTGCCGTAGAGCGCCGGGCGCGGGTTGTCGCTCAGGCCGCCGTCGACGCTTGCGTAGGTGCGGGTCCGTCCCTCGCCGGTCGGGACCGTCTTGATCACGCCGACGCGGTATAGGGTCACGCCGGCCTCGGCCACCAGCGACCGGCCGGGCTCCTGCATCAGCGTCGGGTCCAGGCCGGTGCCCTCGAGCGGGGCGCGCATCGCCTCGACGACCAGCCTGCAGTAGTCGGCGATCGGCATCGGATTGTCGGCGTCGGTGTAGCGCACGCCCAGGCCCCCGCCGACGTTGAGCACGCGGGTCTCGAACCCGTGCCTCCGGAGCATCTCCGCGGCGAACTGGGCGATGGCCTCGCCACCCGCCCGCTGGGCCTCGGGATCCAGCAATTGCGAGCCGACGTGGCAGTGGAACCCGATCACGGGCAACTTCAGCTCGAGGCAGCGCAGCAGCGCCCTCTCCGCCGAGCCGTCCGAGAGGTTGAAGCCGAACTTGGTGTCGTCCTGGCCCGTGCTGATCTTCTGGTGCGTGGCCGGATCCACCCCGGGGGCCACGCGGATCACCAGGTCGGGGCAGCGGACCTGGACCTCCGCCGGGAGGCCGAGCGCCTCCGCGACGAGCGAGCTCGGCGGGGTCTCCGCGGTGGCCAGCTCGGCGATCGCCTCGATCTCCGCGAAGCTGTCCACGACGATCTCCCCCACGCCTGCCGCGAACGCGAACGCGAGCTCCGGCATCGTCTTGTAGTTGCCGTGCAGGTGGCAGTCGGACGCGGGCACGCCCGCCAGGAGCGCGGCGCGGAGCTCCCCCTCGCTCGCGACGTCGATCAGGCATCCCTCCTGGTGCGCGATCTTGAGCACCGCCAGCGTGGAGTTCGCCTTGCTGGCGAACACGAGCCGGCTGTTCGGCGCCACGGCCCGGAACGCCGCGAGGTACTCCCGAATCCGCGCCCGCAGGTGCGCCTCGCTGAGCACGTACAGCGGCGTGCCGTACTGCTCGGCCAAGGCGAGCGCGAGGTCGGGGGAGAGCCGGAAGCGGGGGTCGGGGGCGGAACCGGGCATCAACCTCGGATTATGGCAGATGGCCGCCGAACGACCGAGACGCCCGTCGTTCGAATCGTCCAAACTGGCGCCGTGCTCCTGACTCGCAGGCAGGTTCTGGTCGGGTTGGCGGCGGTCTCCGCTGGGGCTTGGCCCACGGCCGGACCGGAAGTTCGGTGGAGGGCCGAGGCGTCCCGTCTCACCCGCCTGATCGTGCGGACCTTTTGGGACGGCCGGGCCATGCTGTTCCGCGGGCCGGCGCCCAGCGCCGAGACGGTGGCCTCGGACGGACTGCAGGACCGCGGGTACGTTCTCTGGCCCGTCGTGGTCGCCTTCCGGGCCCTGGCCGAGGCGGAACGGTTGGAGCCCGGCCGGTGGGGAAGGACGCTCCGCGCTGCGTTCCTGAGCATGGAGCGCTACTACGACCCCGAGGCCGGCGCCTACAACGCCTGGCTCACGTTCCCCGGCAACAACGACAAGTACTACGACGACAACGGGTGGGCCGTGCTCGGCTTGACCGCCGCGTTCGAGGCCACCGGGGACCGGCGGTATCTGGATCGCGGCGTCGAGGTGTTCGATCGGTTCCTGGAACGAGGGGCCGACGCCTCCGGGAGGCCGGGCGGCGTGCGGTGGGGCACCGACCCTGCCAAGCCCGGAACCGCAGACCGCAACGCCTGCTCCACCGAGGCCGTGGCGCTGGCGGCGCTGGCGCTGGCGGGGCACGGGCACCGGCCGAAGCCGTGCGTCGCCCTCGCCGGCACGCTTCTCGAGTGGTTGGAGGAGACCCTCGTGGACCGGGACGGGTTGGTGCGAGACGGCCTCTTCGCGCCGGATTGGCGGCTCAACCCCACCAAGTGGACGTACAACACGGGAAACCTGATCCGGGCCTGGGTCGATTGGTCGGCCCTGTCGGGCGAGCGGTCCGGGTTGGATAGGGCCGAGAGGCTGGCGGAGGCCGCGTGCGACCGCACGAGGGCGCTGTACGACTCCGTCGTGCCCGACC
>DPBN01000065.1 GCA_003516955.1 Armatimonadota bacterium
CGACAACTTCACCGTGGACTCGATGGGCACGGTCCACGCCATCCCACCTCGGGAAACCCTGGGCGCCGCCTACCACCTGATGGAGATGGCCCACCCGCTGGCCGCCGTCGAAAGCACGCGGCAGCTGGAGGCTCTCCCTTGGCCCGACTTCGAAGACCCCGGGCTGTACCGGGGGCTGCCGGAGCGCGTCCGCCAGGTTCACGCCGAGGGCAGAGGCGCCGTCGCCGGACTCGCCTGCACCGTGTTCGAGTCGACGTGGTACCTGCGCGGCATGGACCTGTTCTTCCTCGACCTGTTGGACGGCAACCCGGTCACGCCGTGGCTCATGGACTGGTTCGAAGCCCGCGCCAGCCGCATGGCCGAGGAGTACGCTCGCGCGGGCGCGGACGTGCTGCAGCTCGGCGACGACGTCGGTTCGCAGAGGGGCATGCTGATGTCCGTCGAGATGTGGCGCGAGCACCTGAAGCCCCGGCTGGCCCGCGTGATCCGCGCCGCCAAGAACGCCAACCCAGACCTCTGGATCTTCTACCACTCCGATGGGGACGTGCGCGACATCGTGCCGGACCTCATCGAGATCGGCGTCGAGATCCTGAACCCGGTCCAGCCCGAGTGCATGCCGCTCGACGAGCTGTTCGCGCAGTTCGGCGACCGTCTGGCGTTCTGGGGGATGATCGGCACGCAGACCACCATGCCGTTCGGCACCCCCTCGGACGTGCGCGCCGCCGTGGAGCACCTGCGCGATTGGGCCCGTCGCGGGGCGAAGCTAGTGGTGGCACCCACGCACGTGCTGGAACCGGACGTGCCGTGGGAAAACGCCTTAGCCCTGCGGGACGCCGTGCACGAACCGATCTAAGCCTTCGGCAGCTTGTGGCCGAGCTTGCGCCGCTTGGTCTCCAGGTAGCGCCTGGAATGCTCGTTGGGTTCGATCACAAGCGGCACGTGCTCGACAACCTCCAGCCCGTACCCCTGCAGGGCCGCCAGCTTGGAAGGGTTGTTCGTCATCAGGCGGAGCTTGCGCACGCCGAGGTCGTGCAGCACCTGGGCGCCCAGGCCATAGTCGCGCAGATCGGCCTTGAAGCCGAGGGCCTCGTTCGCTTCCACGGTGTCCAGGCCGCAATCCTGCAGCTCGTAGGCCTTGAGCTTGTTGACGAGGCCGATGCCGCGCCCCTCCTGCGCGATGTAGAGCACCACGCCGCGGCCCTCTGCCTCGATCTTCTGCAGGGCCAAGGCGAGCTGGTCTCCGCAGTCGCAGCGGAGCGAACCGAGGATGTCGCCGGTCAGGCAGCTCGAGTGCACGCGCACCAGAACAGGCTCGTCGCCGGAGGGGTCGCCCTTCACGATGGCCAGGTAAGGGGTGGGCTCGACGCTCGTCTCGTAGGCGTACAGCCGGAACTCGCCGTGCTTCGTCGGGAAATGGATTGGCCCGGCGGCCAGCGACACCAGCCGCTCGTTGGCGCGCCGGTAGCGGATCAGGTCCGCGATGGTGATGATGTGCAGCCCGTGCTGCTCGGCGTAGCGCTCCAAGTCCGGCAGGCGCATCATGGTTCCGTCGTCGGCCAGGATCTCCACGCCCACGGCGACCGGTTGGAGACCAGCCAGACGGCAGAGGTCCACGGCGGCCTCGGTGTGTCCCGCCCGCTTGAGCACCCCGCCCGGCTCGGCGCGGAGCGGGATGATGTGCCCGGGACGCATCAGGTCGTCCGGCTTGGCGTTCGGGTCGCAGAACACGCGGACCGTCGCAGCGCGGTCGTAGGCGGACACGCCGGTGGTGGTGCCGTGGCGGGCGTCGACGGTCTCGGCCATGGCGGTGCCGTGGCGAGCGGTGGTCTGCTTGGTCATCATCGGAATGCCGAGCTGCTGCAGCCTCTCGGCCGTGGTTGGGATGAAGGGCACCCCGCGGCCGTGCACGATCATGAAATTCATGGCCTCTGGCGTGCACTTCTCGCCGGCCATGATCAGATCGCCCTCGTTCTCGCGGTCCGGATCGTCCACGACGATGATCATGCGGCCCGCGCGAAGATCCTCCAAGGCTGTCTCGATCGGGGCGAACGGCATCTCCTCCATTCTACGTCTTTCGGAGATGGTCCCGCCGGAGCGAACCCCCCGGGTGCGTGCATCGTCCAAGCGTCAGCGATGCTTTGCAATGGGACGAGGGGAGCAGGGCCCGCCGAGGTGTGCGGGCTGGGATTGTTGCAGGCCTGGAGCATCGAGGCGGAGGCCGGTCAGGCTCAGGACGCCACCGGCGAGCGGTCGGGCTTTCAGGTGTTCCGCACGTTCGAGGGTCGGGGCCGCGTGGAGCTTCGCGACGGGTCCGTGATCGAAGTGCCGCCCGCATCTCTGCTGGTGACTCGGCTGGCCGAGTCCGCTCGCTGGACCGCGGTAGCCCCGGGCTGGCGGTTCTGGCAGTTTCACTTCTGCTGCCTCGGTCCGCTCGACGCTCCGGTGAACCGTCCGTTGCCGATCGTGGAGCACCGGCGCGACGACGAGGACTTCCTGGCCATTGTGGCGGGGCTCTCCTCCCCGAACCCCGTCTACCGCCAGTGGGCCTCGGCGACCTTCGCCGGGATGTTCTGGAGGTGGATGATCGGGTGGAGCGGGCGCTGGAGCGTGCCTTCGCACCACCGCGTCGTGGCGCGAGTGGTCGAGCGGGTGTACCAGCGCATCGGCGAGGATTGGAGCGTCGCCCGTCTGGCCCGCGAGGAGGGCATCTCCGAGCGATACCTCAACCAGATGTTCCGCAAGGTGGTCGGCGAGTCCCCCAAGCGTTTTTTGAACCGGATGAGGCTCCTGACGGCCGAGCAGATGCTCCGCTTCGGCAGAATGAACGTCAAGGAGGTGGCGCTTCAGATGGGCTTCGCGACCCCCAGCCACTTCTCCAACTCGTTCCGTGCCTTCTTCGGCGACGCTCCCAAGGAGTACTTGGCGAAGGTCCAAGCGACGCGGTGCGACATCCAGCGGGAATCCGCCTGACTGGAGCGGCGGCGGCCTCCGGCGCGTCTAAGGGTTGAGGTCGCCGAAGATGGCTCGCTCCGATCCGCACAAGAAGCGCTTCGTCCTGATCTGCCCGGTCTGCGGGCGCCGATGCCCCGTCGGAACGTTGCAGTGCCCGGACGACGGCGCGCGGCTCGAGAGCAGGATCGAGATCGTGTGCCCGACGTGCGGCAGGGCGAACCCTCCGGATGCGCGGTTCTGCCTGGAGGACGGCACGCCCTTGTTCACGGAGCCGAGCGACGTCGACGAGGCGCCGGCTCCCCCGCCGTTGCGGACCGAGCCCCCGAGCTGCCCCTGCGACCCGCACGCCGAGCCCGACGCCGGAGAAGAGCCTCCCCGCCGAGGCTGCTGAGCCGTTTCAGAGCAGGGAATAGCCCAAGCGGATTCAGTTCTCTGGAATCCAGAAATCCGTTGTATCCTGCTTTCGTGGGGCGCGGAATCGGTTACGCAAGACCGGTGATGGACGAGATCGCGCGCAGGGCGGGGGTCAGCAAGACCACCGTCTACCGTGCGCTCTCGGGATAGGGACGCATCGGCGAGGACACCCGGCGACGGGTGCTGGACATCGCCGAGGAGGCCGGCTACCGGCCCAACCGACTCGCCAGGGGCCTCCGTCGGGCCCGCACCGGGTTGATCGGCGTCGTGGTGCCGGGCATCGAGGGCCAGTTCTACGCCCGCGTGCTCGAAGGCATCGAGAAGGCCCTGCAGGACGTCGATCACCGGGTTCTGCTCACCGTTTCGCGCGGCGAGCAGGAGCACGAGCTCGTCGAGAGCCTTCTGGACATGCAGGTCGACGGGCTGATCGTGGCATCCGAAGACGACGGGCCGGAGTTCTACGAGACCCTGCTGGCTCGCGGCGTGCCACTGGTCTTCATCGACCGGGAAGTGCCGGGCCTCCATGCCGACCTCGTGGCCACGGACCACTTCGCCGGCGGAGCGCTGCTGGGCGAGCACCTCCGCGAGCGCGGGTTCCGCAAGCCGGCCTTCCTCAGCATGACCGACCGGCCCAGGCCGATCGGCTGCATCGAGGACCGATGGTGCGGCTTCCGCTCCGTGTACCGGAACGCCAGTCTCCTGCACCACCCCTTCATGGGCAGCGTGAAGCGGTACCTGCGCGAGCGGCCGGACGCGCCCAAGCCAGAGACGTTCAGCGAGCTGTGCCTCGCGGCGCTTCGAGGGGCGCTCGAGCCCTTCCAAGGGTTTCCGTTCGACGCCGTCTTCGCCCAGTACGACCACTTCGCACTGGCGATGATCCATTTCCTTCGGTCCCACGGCATCCGAGTGCCGGAGGAGGTCGGCGTCGTCGGGTTCGACGACCACGACTTCACCGAGTACGCGGAGCCGTCGCTCACCACCATTCGCCAACCGCTCCTCGAGATCGGCCTCTAGGCGGCCAGGAGGCTGCTTCGCCGCATCGAGGAGCCCGACGTGCCTCCGGCGGCGCTCCGGCTGCCGCCCCGTCTCGTCGCTCGACGATCGAGCGAACACCTCGCTGCGATGGAGCAACCATGAAACGTTCCGCATTCACCCTGATCGAACTCTTGGTCGTCATCGCGATCAT
>DPBN01000064.1 GCA_003516955.1 Armatimonadota bacterium
ACCTGCCCTCCAGCGGCAGGCGCAGATCGCGGACCGCCCCCGGCGGAACCACGACCTCGGCCCGCCCGTCCTCGCCGCCCCTCCACGACACCTCCAGCCGCAGGGCCCGGCTCTCCCGGTTCACCACGCGGAGCCGGGCGGATGCCAACACGTCGCCCTGGACCGTCGGCGGCCCGTCCAGAACCATCCGCACGGACGCCCGCGGCACAGGAAACACCCTCACCGTGCCGCTCCGCCCCAGGCCTCCCGCCTTCGCATCCCAACGCACGGGATACGGCGAGGCCGCGCGTGCGGGGATCGCCACCCAAGGCCGCTCGCCCCGGCTCACGTCGAAGGAGCGGCCACCGACCGAGACCACCCCGCCGGGAGCCCGGAGGGGAATCCCCACCCGCTCCCCGGCGACGCCGCAGACCGTGGCAGGGGCCCAGAACGCCTCGGTCTGCGCTCCCGACAGGCCGTAGACCGCCACTCCCGGGCGAACTGCCAGCACGGCGCGTCCACCGTGCACAGGAACGCTTCCGGACGGACCCTGGAGCGCGCGCAGACCGGGAATCCCGACCCGCAGCGTCGCGCGGCGAACACGGTCGCCGTGGTTGGCCACCCACAGCCGCCTCCGACCCAACCGATCGCGAAACAGCGCCGCCTCCAGGTCCGGCTGCGGCCGCTCCCAGGACACCGCCCGACGGCTCTCGGTCCACTCGAAGGCCGAGAGAGCGATTCCCAGGAACCCGTACCCGTGGAAGGCGTTGGCTTCCCAGGCCTCGTCGCCGACGCTGTCCTGCCAGAGCGAGACAGCCTTCGCCCATCCGGGGCCCTCGCCCAGCAACAGCGTGCGCCAAAAGAGCTGGTAGTTGGTCGTCTCTCCCGAACCGGGCGCCGACCACCAGCGCGGCAGCCACCCGTCGAGCCGCTCCGCATCCCTTCTGGCCAGCGCCATGGCCCGGGGCAGGCGGAGCAGGTCCAGCGTCTCGAAGGAGGGCGGCTCGAAGAAGGAGCCGGTCAGGAACCAGAGTGCGGGAATGGACTCGCCATAGTCGGCCAGCAGGCCTCCGCGGTCGGTCGGCCCAGGCTCCACCAGGTCCGTGGCGGGGGAGAGCGACGGGCCGGTGCCCTGGTCCGAGACCAGCGCCGAATCCAGCGTGCGGAACCCGAGGCTCTTCGCTTGGCGGTACGCCTGGGTTCTGGCCAACCTGCCCATCCGCTCCCTGGCCAGCATGGCCAGCGCGTCGCGAAGCGTCCTGGCGTCGCCGATCTTCTCGGCCATGCGCGCCCAGGCGTACGCGGCCTGGAGCATCGCCATGTTGTCCGTGAAGCCCTTGGGGTTGCCGCCGTCACCCTCCACGTACAGGGGTGCGTAGCCGACCGCCCAATCGCCGTAGACCCAGTTCCAGCCGTAGAACAGATCGCGCATCAGGGGCCAGAGCCGCCGAACGTCGTCCCACCTCCGGCCGTAGCGCCCCCTGCACCACGTCGCCGCGACGTTGTAGCCGAACCACCCGGCGTCCACGAAGTCCTTGCCGGCGATGCGGTAGTTGTCCAGGAGGAACGGCAACGGGCTGGAGACGTCCCGGCGCCAGGCGTACATCCGCTGCCGGTTGCCGATCGACTGGGAGATCGCCCAATCGGCCCAGCGGTCGAAGAGGCGCCGCTCCTCGGGACCCATCCAGCCCACCATCGGGTACTCGGCTGTCAGCCAGCGTCCCTCGCCGATCGCCGAGCTGCCGAACACCGAACGCGGCTCCCCGGAGTACGCCTTGCGAACGAACGCCCGGTAGCGCCCCAAGGCCTCACGCACGGATTCCGGCTGCAGCTCCATCGCTCGGGAGGAGGCGTCGGGGGTCAGGAGCATGCCGTGCAGGTCCGGCTTGGGAACGGACCAGCGGGCGGTCGCCCCCGGCACGCAGACCACCTCGGAGAGGAACCCCGGAAGGCCGCTCGCGACAGGGCTCCCCTCCAAGCGGATCGAGTCGTCCAAGCCGAGGGACGCCACCAGCGAAGGCGGGAGCATCGCGAAGGGCCCCGTTCCCGCAGTCCAACCCCAAGGGTCGCGCGGCGCGGGCAGGAAGTCCACCGTGTCCTCGAAGACCACCCGATCCCGCCCCACCAGCCAGCTCTCTCGAAGAGCGACGGGCACGCGCCAGAAGGTTCGCGCGAGGCGATCCAGCCTAGCTTCCACCCCAGCGGGCGGAGCGCCGACCCAAGGTGCGACGTCGGGCGACGGATCGACGCGCGCTCCGAACAACGGCACCACGCCGAAGCGCGCCGCGCCTGGCCAGCCAAGCTCGAGGCCGTCCGCAGCCGCAAGGCGCGCGGGGCGCTGGTGGAACAGCCACAGGGTCGCCCACAGCCCGAGCCTGTCCCGCGTCACGGCGAGCAGGTACGGCCTGGTCCATCGGGCCGGACTGGCCGCCGCAGGGTTGCGGAGCAGGTTCGCCCAGCCGCCCGCGGTGCGCACCCACGCAGCCTCGAGGCGAACGCCGCCGAGCAGGCGCGCCCCTCCGCGCTCGGTCCGAAACCAGACGACCGGAGTCAGCAAGCTCTCCAGGACGTCCAGGCGCTCCGGTCCCCGACGGTAGACCGACGTCAGCTGCGTCCACCCAATCGACCGCACCTCGTTGCGGACGTCCTCGAGCGGGCCAACGAGGGAAACCGAGCCGGCGGACACGTCCCGGCCCCTGGGGTCGTACCTGGTGAGGATCGCGCGGCGGCCGTCGTTGCGCACGGCCAGGAGCAGCAGGTCCTGGTTGGCGGTGGCGGGCGTCACGCGGAGGCCCGCAGCGAACCGCCCGCGGGCAACCTCGTCGATGCGGAAGCTCCCAGGCTGGGGGGCCACGACCATGGCCGCGAGGGCAAGGATCATCGGCGTCATCGTCTCACTTCCTCCCGTCGTTTCGCGCCAAGTGCCACAGCAGGTTCGCCATTCCGGCGTTGCCCAACAGGGTCTTGACCAAGGGCCGCTCTCCGACCGGCCTGTGCAAGGCCTCGGGGGCCTTAGAACGCTCCGCCTCGTCCGGCTCCAGCGCTTTGCAGACGCCCACCGCGGCGCACCACGCCCGGCGCGGCTCCTCCGCGATCCGCCAGGGCCGGAGGTTGCGCCAGAACAGCCCGTCCGAGTCCCTCAGAAACCGCAGAGCGAACTCGGCGTGCCGCTCCACCTCCGCGCGCCACCGGGACCCTCCCGTCGCCCGTTCGAGCCGGAGCAGGCCATCCGCCAGGTGCTCGGCGAAGAACGTCGAGTCGTACCAGTGGCGGCGGCGGTCGGGCACGACGGAGTCG
>DPBN01000254.1 GCA_003516955.1 Armatimonadota bacterium
TCGGCCTCCTTCAGCTGCGTGATGTCCCGAGCCACGATCGAGACGAACTTCAGCGCCCCGTCCTCGTCGCGGTGCCCCACGATGGAAAGGTGCACCACAACCTCCCGACCGTCGGCCGATGCGAACGTTCCCTCCCCGACCCAGCTGCCCTGATCCGTCGCGATCTGCATGCTCCGGCGCATCACCGGTCGCCACTCTTCGGTCGCGAACGCATAGACCGTCTCGCCCCGGAGCTCGTCGGCCGACGCCCTGCCCAGCAGCCGGACGGCCGCGGCGTTGGCGTAGATCGGCTGCAACGAGGCGTCCGCGATGACGACCAGGTCCGGCGAGGCCTCGATCGCGCTGGCGAGGAGCACGTTCTGCTGCTGCGCCAGGGAGATGTCCGTGACGTCGAGGCTGACCCCGTGCACGACGAGGGGGTCCACGGACCGAACGACGCCCGTCAGGCGGCTGATCCGCTCCTCTCCCGCCAAGGTTCGGACGCGAACCTGCACCGTCTGCCGCATGCCGAGCTGCGGGCTCTCCAGCACAGCGGAGACCTCCCTCATCAGCAGAGGGGCGTCGTCGGGGTGGACGTGCCGCGCGATGAAGTCCTCCAGGCGGTGGAGCATCGGCGCGGACGGCTCCGGATAGCCCAAGAACCGCAGCTGCTCCACAGAGCACTCGAACAGGCCCGAGGCGGGGTGCATCTTCCACGAGTGGATGCTCGCCAAGCGCTGGGCCTCGTCCAGGTCGTCGTTCAGCGCCTTGAGCATCTCGTCGGCGGTCTTCTGGTCGGTGACGTCCTCCAGGACGAACACCGATCCTCCGCCGTCGCTCGGCGCGAAGGCGCGCACCTGGAGCCACCGCGAGCTCTGGCCCGCCCCGGCACGCAGCACTCGCTCGACCGCGCCTCCCGCCTGTCGGCACTCGTCGCCCAGCGCCCTCAGCTGAGCGGCCACTTCGAAGCCGAAGGCCTCGTCGGCGGTCAGACCGAGCGGGTTCGTGCCGGTCCGCATTGCCAGTTTGGCCGCGTCGTTCGCTAGGGCGACGCGCCCCAGCTCATCCACCCGAACCAGCCCGAGCGGCATGTTCGTCACCAGGTCCCGGAATCGCGCCTCGCTCGACCGCAACTCCGCGTCCACGCGAAGCCGGTCCGTCGAATCCCTCCCAACGCCGTACACGACGGACTCCTCCGGGTCGCCGACGAACCTCCACTCGATCCAACGCCGCTCCCCGTCTTTGGCAACGAAACGCAGCGCGACGGAGGCCGAACCCTCAGGGCCGGAGGCCGCCTCGTCCAAGGCGTGGCGAAGCTCCTCCTGGTCCGCCTGGAAGCACAGCTCTCGGATGGACCGGCCCAGCATCTCCTCCGGGTCGACTCCCAGCGTCCGGCTCCATGCCTCGTTCGCGAGCAGGACGAGCCCGTGCCGATCCATCATCAGGGTCAAGTCGCTGGAGATCTCGAACAGCCTGGCGAACGACTCCGCCCTCGCCAGGGCGTCTCGGGCCGTTTGGAGAACCTGTTGCCGCTCCTCCTCGATGCCGAGCGCAGAGACGGCCACACGCAGCATGGTGAGGTCGCCCTCGGACGCCTCGATGGCCGAGGGCCAGAACACGGCCAGCACGCCGACGACCCTGCCGCCGGCGGAGACCGCCCGCAGCTCCATCACCCCGGATCGCCCGCCGATCACGGCCTCCGCCCGCTCCGCATCGCCCGGCTCGCGGCCCTCGGTGAGGAATCTGACGCAAGCGGGCAAGAGCTCCGCCCCTTGCCGAAGGCCCCAACCCCGGAGCGCCTCGGCCTGGCCTTCCTCCGAGCGGACGTACAGGCCCATCGTGCCCAGCAACAGCTGCTCGCAGGAGCCGATCAGGGCACGCATGTTCGCCATCGGCTCGGCGCCGAACGAGAGGAACGTGTCGCCGACGATGCGCAGGCGCCGAGCCGACTCCGCTTGGGCCGTGACGTCGACCAAAGCGCCAAGGCCGCCATCCCCGATCTGAACCATGCGCAGGAAGACGGTCTTGCGGCCGCACTCCAAGTGGACCGTAGGCAGCTCCAGCCGACCGCTCTCCAGCCACCGGGCGCAGCGTTCCCGGTCGGCGCCCTCCACGCCGATCGCCTCATACCACGCCCTGGCGCCGCCTTCCGGCAGGCTTCCGAGCAATTCCGCCATTGCTTGGTTGGCTCGAACCAAGCGGCCCGCGCCATCCACCTCGAACAGGGGGATCGGCGCTCCGTCGAAGAGGGAGCGGAACCTCCGCTCGCTCTCCGCCGTTCTCCGCTCCGACTGTTCCCGTTCGGTCAACGCCTTGTCCAGCGACTCCGCCAGCAGGGCCAGCTCGTTGTCACCGGGAAGCAGAAGGCTGCAAGCCTCGCCGGCCTGCCGCCGCTGGAGCCCCCTGGCCAGTTGCCCGACCGGCCGAACGACCCCCAGAGTCACGACACGGAACACCAGTCCCGCGAACAACAGGAACGCGACGCTGGAAGCCACCCAGGGCGCGTAAGCCAGCACCTCGTCCCAAGCACCCGCGGACTGCGGGTCCTCGATTTCGATCACCAAGAACACTGGGTCGTTGACCCCGAGCGCCTGGGACAGCCTCCGGCTCTTCAGGTACACGACCTCGCCCGTTTCGTTGGGCACCACGACCGGCCTCTGCCAAGCCGGGCGGAGCGCCCGGAGGAAATCCTCCTGCTCCCCGCTCGCCCACCCGGCCCGGCGAACCGGCGGATCACCGAAGAGAGCCATGGCGCGACCGACCGCGGGAAGCCTCTTGACCTGCGCGTCCAAAACCCTGTCGTAGGCGTCGAACGACTTCTCGCTGGCGAGCAGATCCTCCACCAACGCGGCAACGGCCGTGCCGACGGCCTCGCTCTTGGCGCTCAGCTGGCGGTTCCACGCCCAGCGGGTGGCCCAGGCGCTCGCCAGAGCAAGGCCCAAGCCGCACACC
>DPBN01000371.1 GCA_003516955.1 Armatimonadota bacterium
ACGTCGGGATCCTGCCGGAGGATGGCGCGGAGCTGCATGGCGAACGTCAGCCCGACCTTCTCGAACACCTGCGACTGGTTGATGCCGTCGATGTCGTACTCGACGGGATCCTCGCAGGTCATGATGTTGTTGGTCTTCTTCTGGACCTCGCGCAGGGCGGCGTACAGGGTGGTGGTCTTGCCGCTGCCGGTCGGCCCCGTCACCAGGATCATGCCGTAGGGCTTGTGGATGAGGTTGCGGAACAGGCGCAGGTTCTGAGGGGAGAAGCCGAGCTCGTCGAGCTTCTTGAGCGTCACCGACTTGTCCAAGATGCGGAGGACGATCCTCTGGCCGTGGTAGTTCGGCAGGACGCTGACCCGCAGGTCCACCTCGCGGCCGTCCACCTCCACGCTGATGCGACCGTCCTGGGGCAGGCGCGACTCGACGATGTCCAGCTCCGCCAGGATCTTCAGCCTGGTGGTGAGCATCGGCATGAGGCCCTGGGGAATGGTGCGGATCGGGTGCAGCTCGCCGTCGATGCGGTAGCGCAGGTCCACGCGGTCGGCCCTCGGCTCGATGTGGATGTCGCTCGCCCCCATGCGGATGGCGTCGATCAGAATCTGGTTCACCAGGCCGACGACGGGGCGCGTGTCCTCCTCGGTGAGCGTGGCCTTGCGGGCCCGCTCGTCCTGGGGCTTGAACTCCTCCAGCGCGCGCTCGACGTACCCGTCCATGTTCGCCTGGGCACGGGCCGAGAAGGTGCGCTCGATGGCGTTCGCCAGGCGGTCCTCCTGGGCCAGCACCGGCTCGACGCGCATGCCCGTCACGTTGCGCACGGCGTCGATGGCGTCCAGGTCGTACGGGTTGCGCATCGCGAGGACCAGGAGGTCGCCGCGGACTTCGACGGGAAGCACCTGGTAGGTCCGGCAGATGTGCTCCGGCACCTTGGCCACGGCCGCGGCCTTCGGGGCGTCGCGCTCCAGCCGCCAGGCCGACACACCGTGCTGCGCCGCCAGCGCCTGCAGCAGCAGGTCCTCGGTGATGAATCCCAACGAAACGAGGATGCTGCCGAGCGAGCCAGGCCGCTCGCGCTGCAGCGCCAGAGCCTGATCGAGCTGCTCCTGCGTGATCAGCCGGTGAGCGAGCAGGAGCTCCCCCAAACGCTTGCGGTTTCCAGCCAAGACCGACACCCCCGGGGCACCGAGGCCCCAAGGGGTTTCTTCCACATTCCTGGGGAGACTACGGGCGACCTCAGGACTTGAACAGGATCTTGTCCAGCCCCACGACGAAGCCCTGCAGCTTCCGGACGTTCCTCAGAGCGATCTTCACTCCCTCCATGAACGAGGACCGGTCGAGCGAGTCGTGCCGGATGGTGAGCAGCTCGCCCTTCCCCCCGAACAGGACCGCCTGGTGCGCGACCAGGCCGGGCAGGCGCACCGAGTGGATCGGGATGTCCTTGTAGACCCCGCCGCGCGCGCCCTCGACCTTGAGGTTCTGCGTGACGGGCGGGGTGGGCACGCACTTGCGCGACTCGGCGATCAGGTCCGCCGTGAGGATCGCCGTTCCGCTGGGGGCGTCCAGCTTGCGGTCGTGGTGCATCTCGAGGATCTCGACGTCGGGCAGCCACCGCGCCGCCATCTCGGCGAAGCGCATCATCAACACCGCGCCGATCGCGAAGTTCGGCACGTAGATGCCGGGAACGCCGGTTTCCTCGGACAGCAGCTTCAGCTCGGCGATGTCGTGCTGGGTCAGGCCGGTCGCGCCGATCACCGGGGCCACGCCCCGCCTCAGGGCCGAGGCCGCGTGCTCGACCGCCGAGGCGTGCGTCGTGAAGTCGATCAGCACGTCCGGCTTGGTCTCGTCCACCGAGACGCCGAACTTCTCCCGAATCGGGATGTCGGGAGCCTTCGGGCCCGCCACCGCCCGCAGCGACTCGCCGGCGTGCGCCCGGTCCACGGCGCACACGATCTCGAAGTCAGGATCAAGCGCCAACGCCTGCACGGTCGTCGTGCCCATCCGGCCGGCCGCGCCGGCCACCACCACCCTCAACGCTCGCGTCTCATCCGCCATGGCCGTTCCTTCCTTCGAGCAGGAGGGCGGCGACCCTCCTCCCCGACTCGTAAGCGTACTCCACTCGGCCCTTGGTGACACCGTCCCCTGCGACCATCACCGTGGAGCCCGGCCGGTTGACCGACTCGAACATCGCGGACAGCTCCGGCTGGCTGTGCCTCCATCGAACGACCCGCGAGACCTTCGGCGCGTCCCAACCGCGGCCGAACAGCCTGCCCACGAACCCGGCCGTGCGCTCCACGATCGCGTCGTCGTCCACCTCGTACCAGTCGGACGAGGCCCGGGCGCTCAGCTGAGCGACAACCGCCGCCCAGCCCGCAGGCGCCCGACCGGAGACCTTGCGCGACTCGAGGCTCAGCCAGCCCAAAGGGTGCCGCTGATCCGGGTCGATCAGTGCGAACCAGGGCAGGTCCGGGGCGTCCATCGGGTAGCCCAGCGCCACCGACAGGCACGACCGGTACCCGTCCGGACGGATCGGCCGCCGCTCGCCCATCGTCTCCAGAAGCTCCAGCGCCTGCGGGCCCGGCACGGCGAGAACGGCGGCGTCGAACCTCTCCCCGCGCACTCCCACCCCTCCGTCCATGCGGTCCAGCCACTCCACCCTCGCCCCGAAGCGAACCTCCAGGCCGACGGCCAGGACCTCTGCCAGCTCCTGATTGCCCTGGGGAAACGCATACCGCGCCGATGCGTTGCGGGCCGGGTCGCCCGGCAAGACGCGAAGCCCCTCGTGGGGCGCGATCCACCGCTCGATGCGTTCGGGCCTCGAGCCCTCGGGCAGACCCTCCAGAAAGCTCCGGAACTCCGCCCCTGCCGGGGCGATCAGCGTGGCTCCCGCGTCGAAGACCAGCCCAGGCTCGGCGCGCCAGGTCGCCAAGCGGCCGCCGACGCGATCGGACGCCTCGAACACCACGGTTCGGACGCCCGCCGAGGCGAGCGCCCTTGCGGCGGCCAAACCCGATACTCCCGCTCCAACGACGGCAACCCTCACGACGGCTCCATGTTTCGAAGGACCCAACGTCCCCGTTGGACGCGGGGACGCATCAGTATAATCCCCCTGATGTTGCGTCGCCATTCCTCCCTCCGCGTCCCGGCGGCCTGTCGTCCGGGCAACGATCAGAAGGGGGTCACCCTCCGCGCCGAGACGCAGAGCATCGAGGAATACGTCGAGGGCATCTACCGCCTCCACGAGGACGTGCACCGCGTCACCACCGGCGAGGTGGCCAACTACATGTCGGTCTCTCCGGGATCGGCGACGACGATGATCAAGCGGCTGCACGAGCTCGGCTACGTCGTCCATCTGCCTTACCAAGGCCTGACGCTGACCGAGAAGGGCCGCCACCTGGCCAAGAGGCTGGTGCGCGCGCACCGGGTGCTGGAGAACTTCCTCCAACAGAGCCTCGATCTCGATTGGCACGAGGTGCACGAGATCGCCTGCCGCCTGGAGCACCACCTGTCCGACGAGCAGATCGACATGATCTGGGAGAAGTG
>DPBN01000068.1 GCA_003516955.1 Armatimonadota bacterium
TCCCCAAGCCAGATTGCGGAACTGCCGCCCTCAGCCGACCTTTTGGTGTCCGCCGCGCCGGAGCCGAAGGGGTGGGAGTGGCTGGCGCCTCTGGAGCGCCGCCAAGGCACCTACCTAGTGGAGCTCTCCTCCGCCGGTCCGGCGGCCTTCGGTTGCACCGTCGAACCCCAGAGCTTCCGCATCGACGCTCCGAAGGGCTCCGTCGCCTTGGATTGCCGCCTGCCTGGCACGAAGCGGGTGCTCGCCGTTCTCGCCGACAAACGCGACGGGGCCATTCTGTGGCACCGGATGCTCGAGGCCGACCCAGACGGGCTCGTCAACGTAGCCACCGATACCCGCGGGTCTGTGGATTCGGTGCTGCTCCTCTATCCAATCGGCGAGACCAGAGCGACTCCGGACTTCTGGGAGGGCTTCGATGCCCACCGCGACGCCGTCCTCGCCACACTGCGTCGATCGCCCCTCGGCGCCCGTTGCCGCGGGCTGGTCAACCCGCTCGGAAGGAACCCGTCCTACCCCTCCGAACAGACGAGCTTCGTGCCCTTCAGCCCTCTCTTCCGCATGGAGCTGGAGCGGCACCTGAGGGACGCGTATCGGAACTTCACCACGGCGCAGCGCGCCTGGGGGCTCGGCGCCTCGGAGCTCGAGGACTTCGGCGACCTCGCGCGCCTCGTGCCGCTCTGGTCCGGCAAGCGCGGCGTCCAGGTCCTCTGGGATCCCGAGCGGGGCAAGTTCTGGCCGTGCTCCACGGGCCAGTCGAGGGCGTGGGCCGACATCAGAGCCGTGATGCGCCAAGCGGCCGTTCGGCGCGCGGCATCCCTCATCGCGGCCATCAAGGCGCTTTGCGACGTGCCGGTGCTGCAGGAGCAAGTCGACGGAAGCGACCTGTTCACCGGAGATCTTCCTGGATTGGACGGCCTGTGTCTTCAGGCGTCGGGCGCCACCGTCGGCCAGTTCGCGCGCTCGGTAGCGGCCGGAGTTTCGGCCGGGCTGCTTTGGAAGACGAAGGCCTGGCTCGTGGTCGGTCGACTCCTGCTGCAGGCCGACGATGGGCTGGACGTTCCGTCTCTCGTCCAAGAGCTGGAAGCCATGGGCGTCCGAGGGGCGTTCGTTCCTTGGGGACCCCAGGCCAAGGCGCTGGCCGCCCGTCCGGCTGGGTTCAACAGCGCTTCCGCGTCCTTCTCCCCCAAGGTGCTTCCCTTCCCCGTCGCCGCGTTCGACCCAGCCCAGGTGCAGGGCCTTCCCGGAGGCTGGGTCTGGCTGCCGGGGCCGGGCACGGGCCGAAGGCTGGACTTGGGCGAGGACTACCGCGGCTACGTCTACGACGACGGCACGCCGATGACGGTCCTATGGAAGGCCGTTGGCTCGGAGCGCGTGCGTCTGCGCCACACGGCCGCCAAGGAACTGGCCTTTGAGACCCTCGACGGCTCCGACCCCCGGCCAAAGTTCTTCAAGGGAGGCGTCGAAGTGGTCCTCGGTGAGTTGCCGCTCATCGTTCGCGGGAGTCCCGAACCGCCTATCCCCGAGCCAGCGATCGAGGCGACCGTGGCCCGCTTCGACCAGCTGGCGAAGCTCGGCGAGCAGATGAAGCGCGTGGCGCCGAGCGAAACCTTCGCCTTCCGTCAGGCCTTGGCATCCTTGGATCGCAGTCCCTCTGCCGCGTACGAGGAGATGCGGTTGCGTTTCTGGCGCCTCAACCTCCTCTTGGCCGCCTTCTCTTGGGTAGAGGCGGAGGGCGCGAAGTCGCTCGCTGTCGGTGAGGTCGCCCAGTCGCCGGGCGCCAGCGGAGGCTCGGTGGTGCGGCTGGTGGTTCCCTCGGCGCTCAACAAGGACCCCATCGTGGCCACCCTCACGCTGCCCGTCCGCACCGAGGTGGACCAAGAGCTCTGGATCGCCGCGCGTCTTCCGGGGGATCAGTCTCGCTTCGTGACGCTCGTTCTGCAAGGTCAGCGGATGCAGCTTCAGCCCACGCCGGTCTCGCCCTATGGCGATGGGTTCGCGTGGTACCGGGCTGGTCTGACCAAGCTGAAGACGGGCATGGTCGACCTGCGCGTCGAGGTCGAGCCGGCGGATGGGCTGGATCTGGCGTTCGACGCCGTTCTGCTGGCACCCGTGGGCGTGCGGCCGAACGGCCCGTGGATGCCGCTCACGCCGACGCCGTCACGATAGGAAAGGGTTGCCCCGGTCTTTGGCCGCCTCCAGCCAGAGCCGCTCCTGTTCCTCGTAGAGCTCTGGCTGCAGGCGGATCAAGCCGTAGAAGCACACGGGCCGATTCATCCGAACCGCCCATCCGGCGTCGCCGTAGCTGTAGTGCCACCACTCGTCTCTGCAGTTCGAGAAGCCGACCCCCAGCATGGTGCTCACCAGCAGGTCGCGGTTGCGCTGCGCCTCGGGGGACAGGCCCAGCGTGTAGGTCGACGCCGCGCGGAAGTGGGGATACGGGGAGCAGACGTCGACCGGTTCTCCGTCGGGACCCAGGAGGTTCACGTCGATCGCCGCGCCCGTCGAGTGCCCGGGGGGAGCCTTCTGGTCGGTGGGCGCGACGTAGCGGCACACCGTTCGGCGGAGCGCGGCGTGGTCCCGGTGTGGGAACGCCTCCCGGGCGCAGCGGAGAAGCCAGTCATAGATCCTCTGCTGGCGCTCGATCGGTCTCCAAGCCTCGATCACGGCCAAGGAATAGCCGTCGGGGAGGCTATCTGCAGCCTCGGCGGCCATCTCGGCGACCGTCTTCCTGAGATAGGGGATGACCTGAGGCCGCAGGACCTTGAGGCGCGGGGACAGTCCGCGCAAATCCACAAGCGGCTCGTGGCACTCGGCTTCGGGAATGCGGTTGAGGGCGCGGATCGGCTCCGGTCTTCCCTTGGACCGATCCCAGGGGGCTTGCCTCGACATCTCCGAGGATTTTGGCACCCATCGGGCGCCGGATGCCCGACGATGGACCCTCGGACGTCGGAGGGAAAAGGTGGTGCCGCAGGCCGGAATCGAACCGGCGACCCAAGGATTTTCAGTCCTTTGCTCTACCAGCTGAGCTACCGCGGCATTTTTGGCGCGGATGACGGGATTTGAACCCGCGGCCTCCGGCGTGACAGGCCGGCGCTCTAAACCACTGAGCTACACCCGCTCGCGAGAGAGGATTATGGCACGCTCCTCCGGCGAATGCAACCCTAGACGACCACTCCCGCGCCATTCGTCGCGGTTTGGTTCAGGAGGAGCCAGTAGAGGCCGATCTGCAGGATCGTCTCCGAGAACTCCTGGGCGTCCACCGGTTTGCGCACGAAGCTGTTGGCCCCGTGCTCGAAGCAGAGGGCGGCCAGCTCAGGGTCGTCCGAGCTCGTGAGCACGACGACCGGAAGAAGCTTCGTCTCAGGGTTCGCCCGGATCTCCCTCAGAACCTCGATGCCGGTCATCCCGGGCAGCTTCAGGTCCAAGAGAACGACGGCCGGCATGCTCGCCCGCTCGCGGTCGGCGTGCCTGCCGCGGCCGAAGAGGTAGTCCAGCGCCTCCTCTCCGTCGCAAGCCACCACCACCTCGTTCATGATGTTGTTCTTGCGCAGGGCCCGCAACGTCAGACGCCCGTCGTCCGCGTTGTCCTCAACGAGGAGAACCACCTTGGAATCCATCCGCCTCTCCGTGCAACCGATGCCACCATTATGCGCCATGGCCAAGCCGGGCGACGTTGCGCTACCGCCGATTCTCGCGCAAGAACCGATCCACCAGAAGCCCCTGGCGCTCGCCGTCGAGCAGGAAGCTGTCGTGCCCGTACGGCAGGTCGATCACCCTGTGCTGGGCCTCCAAGCCGGCGGCCCACGCCATCTCCGCCAAAGCCTGGCTCTGCCAGCTCGGATAGATCCAGTCGCTGGTGAAGCTGACGAACAGGTACCGGCTTGTGCTGGCCGACAGGTCTCGCAGCTGGAAGTAGTCGATGGCCCGGGTGAGGATGAGCAGGGAGTTCGCGTCGAACCGTCTGGTGAACTTCTCGCCTTGGTGCTTGAGGTAGCTCTCCACCTCGAACTCCACGCCGAGCGTGAACTCGAATCGGTCCTTGCTCTGGAGGCGGCGCGAGAACTTGCGCTCGAAGCTCTCGGGACTCAGGTAGGTCAGGTGTCCCAACATCCTGGCAACGGCGAGACCGTCGCTCGGCTGGTCGTCGGGCGGATAGTCGCCGCCCCGCCACTTCGGATCGCGCTGGATGGCCTGCCGCGCCACCTCGTTGAACGCAATCTGCATGGGCGTATGCGCCGCGCAGCTGGCCGCCACGAAGGCGCGGTCCACCAGCCCAGGGAACCGCACCGTCCATTCCAGAGCCTGCATGCCGCCCATGCTTCCGCCGGCCACGGCGAGAAGCCGCCGGATTCCGATCTTCTCCAGAGCCCGCTTGTGCGCCTCCACCACGTCGCCGAGGGTCAGGATCGGGAACCGCGATCCCCAGGGCCTGCCGTCCTCGGCCGGGCTGGATGGTCCCGTGGATCCCTGGCAACCGCCAAGAGCGTTCATGCAGACGACGAAGTACCGCTCCGTGTCGATCGCCTTCCCCGGCCCGACCAGGGCGCTCCACCAGCCGACGGCGTGCGAGTCTCCGGACAGGGCGTGGCAGATCAGGACAGCGTTTTCGCCCTCGCCCTCGAGCCTGCCCCAAGTCTCGTAGGCGATCGTGACGTCGGGCAGATACCCGCCGCTCTCGGTGCGGAACGGTCCGATGCGAACGAAGCGCCGGCCCTCCTGGGTCGGCGCCGTCCTCTCGTTCTCCTCGAAGAGCTCCTTCGGAATCGACGGGTCGGACACGGGCAGGATTCTACTCTCGCCGATAGCCCGGCCGATTCGGCTGACCCCGGACCGCCGAGGGCGGCTTGGGCACTCCGTCCCCGGGCTGCTGCCCTGCGCCCGGCGTTGGCACCGCGGCCTTCACTCCGAGATCGAGCAACCGGTCGAACTCCATCGCGTCCTTCGCTCTGGACCTGGCGTCCTCAACCGTCACGAGGCCGCGCTCCACCAGGCTTGCCAGCGACTGATCCAGGGTCTGCATCTTCTGCCTCGCACCGGTCTGGATCATGGAGGCGATCTGGTACGTCTTGTTCTCGCGGATCAGGTTGCGGACCGCGCTGGTCGCCACGAGCGTCTCGAACGCCGCCACGCGGCCCCGACCGTCCTTGCGCTTCACGAGCGTTTGGCTGAGAACGCCGACCAGGTTCACCGACAGCTGCATCCGCACCTGCTGCTGCTGGTGCATCGGGAACACGTCCACGACGCGGTCCACCGTCTGCACGGCGTCGACCGTGTGCAGCGTGCCGAACACCAGGTGGCCCGTTTCCGCGGCCGTGATCGCGAGGTGGATGGTCTCGAGGTCGCGCATCTCGCCGACCAGGATCACGTCCGGGTCCTGGCGCAGCACGTACTTCAGCGCGTTGGCGAAGCTGTTCGTGTCGACGTCCAGCTCTCGCTGGTTGACCAGCGACATTCGATCCTCGTGGACGAACTCGATCGGGTCTTCCACCGTGACGATGTGCAGGGCCTGCGTCCGGTTGATGCGGTCGATCATCGCCGCTTGAGTGGTGGACTTGCCGGAGCCTGCCGGGCCGGTCACGAGCACCAGCCCGCGGGGCCTCGTCACGAAGTCGTAGCAGGCCTCGGGCAGCTGCAACTCCTCCATCGTCTGAATCTCGTACGGGATGACGCGGAACGCGGCTTGCACGACGCTGCGCTGCTGGTACGCGTTCCCGCGGAAGCGCGAGACTCCTGGAATCTCGTAGGCGAAGTCGAGCTCCAGCTCCTCCTCGAAGCGAGCGATCTGGTCGCGCCGCAGGAGGTCGAAGAACGCCGCCCGGAACTCTTCGGGATCGAAAGTCGGGACGTCCTCGAGATGAACGAGGTCCCCATCCACCCGAACGTAGACCCGGCCCGTGTCGGCCTTGAAGTGAAGGTCCGACCCGCGCATCTCCACGCAACGCCGAAGCAGGGTGTCAATGCTTTGCATGTTCCACCTGGATCAAGCCCTGGTTGATCGCCCGCCGCTCGAAGTCGGAGGGGTTGGAGCATTTGGCCTTGGCATGTTCGTAGTCGATCCTTCCGTCGCGGAGCAGCTGGAGGAGGCACCCGTCCAGCGTCTGCATGCCGAGGTCGCCGCCAGTTTGGATATCGAGATAGACCTGGTGCGTCTTCCCTTCTCGGATGAGGGTCCGCACCGAGGGCGTGGCGACGAGCACCTCGAACGCCGCGATCCGTCCCTCCTGGTCACACCTCGGGAGGAGCGTCTGTGAGACGACCGCCTGCAGCGTGACGCTCAGCTGCGTGCGGATCTGCGCCTGTTGCTCCGGCGGGAAGACGTCGATGATGCGGTCGATCGTCTGGGCCGCATCGACCGTGTGCAGGGTGGAGAGCACCAGGTGGCCGGTCTCCGCGGCGGTGATGGCGAGCTGGATCGTCTCCAGGTCGCGCAT
>DPBN01000120.1 GCA_003516955.1 Armatimonadota bacterium
GCCGGCCCGCGCGGCCTCGATGGCTGCGTTCAGCGCCAGCAGGTTCGTCTGCTCCGCGATCTGCGCGATGGTGGTGAGGATCTCGCCGATCTGCTCCTGCCTCGCGCCGAGCTCCCGGACGGCCTCGGCCGAATCGCCCACGCGCCGCTCGATGGCGCGGATGCTCTCCAGCACCGAGCCCAGGGTGCCGGAACCCCGCTGGGCCGTCTGCCAAGCGTCGGCGGCGCCGGCGAGCTGATCGCGGCTCGCGCGCCCCACCTCGGCGATCGCCGAGAGCAGGCGCTCCATCGCCTCGGTGGCCTCCGTCGCGTTGCGGGCGAGGCTCTCGCTGGCCTGGGCGATCTGCTGCGTCGAGCGGGCGGCCTCCTCGCTGGCCCGGCACACGTCGTCCAGCGAGCGCGTGGCCTCCTCGTTGCCCGCCTGGCTCGCCGCGACGCTGCCCTCCAGGTCTCGGCTCCGTTGCTCGAGGGCGACGGAAACCGACTGGAGGCCGCCGATCAGCGAGCGGAGACTCTCGGCCATGCCTCTCAGCGCCAGGCCCAGCGTGTCCTTCGGACCGCGGGGCTCCAGGCTCCGTGTGAGGTCGCCCTCGGCCACCGACGCGGCGAGCTCCGCCATCTTGGCCTGGGCGTCCGTCAGCCGCCGCATCGTGTCGGCCAGGCGCCCGACCTCGTCCTCCGACCGGGCCGAGACCTGAACGCTCAGGTCGCCGGCAGCCATGGCCTGGGCCGCGGCGTCCACCTCGGCCAGCCCACGCAGGGCCTTGCGCGCCATCCCTCCGACTCCGACGGCGAGCAGGATCAGCCCCGCCAGAGCGCCAAGGGCCATCTGGGTCCGCAGCCGCACCACGGGAGCCAAGATCAGCTCCTCCGGCACGCGCAGCGCAACCCGCCACTTGGCGAAGGGTGCGGTGTCCCAGTACAGGCGGTACGCCTTGCCGCCCAGCTTCATGCGCCGGGCGCCGCGTTCGCCCGCCAGGAAGCGCGCTTCGGGGAGCTTGTCCAACTTGGCGCCCTCCCGACCTTTGGCCGGCAGCAGCTCGGCGTTCGGATGCGCCACGATCTGTCCTCCCTCGGAGACGATGAAGGCCACCTGGGCCTTCGGCTCGACGGGCAGCCGCACGCTCTCGGCCATCTTCTGGATGCCCGAGATGGGCACGTCCACGCCGCCCACCCCGATGGGCTTCCCGGAGGCGTCGCGGATGGGCAGCGTCACGCTGACCATCGTGATGTTGCCCGACCCCTCGTCGAAGTAGGGTTCTGACACCACCAGGCGGTTCTCGCGGAACGGCACGGCGTACCACAGCTGGTCCGGGTCGTGGAAGTCGTACGCGTCCGCGTTCAGGCGGGGGTAGCTGCCGCGGTTCATGCCGGGGTTCTCGCGGAACGCCCGCCAGTCCGCCCGATCGAAGTTCGCGTAGGCAGCGAACAGCTCGTCGGGCGGCATCTTGTCCAGGAGGCCCTTGTAGAACGCCTCGCTCAGCGGGGACGCCTTGCCGCCGGCAGCCTCCTGGAACGAAACGATCGCCTGCGCCACCGCCGCGGCCCGCTGCATCGTCTGGTCGATCGACCTCACCGCCGCCGACACCTGCGCGGCCGCGTTCTCGTCGGCGGCCTTGGTCAGCAGAACCGCGGCTTGGGCGTAGGCGAACCACGCCAACCCGATCAGCGTCAGCCCCGACAGCGCAACCGCAGAAGCCGACAAGCGACGAGAGAGCGAACGGCGAAACGACGCCGACCAACGCCTCAAACCCATCATCGCTGTGAATCCCCAACTTCTCCCATCGGCGTTTCTACGGGGGGCGCGCAGGGGGGAACTTGCGCCGAATCCGACAAGCGCCGCGACCCGGGACCATAATGCGCCCATGACCCGCCGTCAGCGCGTGCTCGACGCCCTCGCCCGCCGCCCGACGGACCGCGTGCCCCTGGACCTGGGCGGGATGCGCTCCACCGGCATCTCCTGCTTCGCCTATCCCGGTTTGCGCCGGGCCCTCGGCCTGCCCGACAGGCCCCCGCTGGTCGAGGACACGTTCCAGATGCTGGCGATCCCCGAGCTGGACGTTCTGGACGCTCTGGACGTGGACGTCGTCACGATCCTGGACGGCGTCACGAACGCCTTCGAGCAACCGGAGCTCTGGCGCGACTACGACTTCGGAGGCCGCCTGAGGGCCAAAGTGCGCCACCCGGAGAACTTCCGGGTCGAGCCGGACGGAACGGTGGTGCAGGGGGACGCGCGCATGGTCCCCGGCTCGTATGTGTTCGACACGGAGCACGCGGGCCAACCCCTCAACCTGGACGACCTGCCCCCGATCGACGTGGACCGCTTCCGGGAGGAGGTCCGCCGCGGCTACGCGACGCCCGAGGAGGCCGACCGATTGGCCGAGTTCTGCCGCAGGGTGCGCGAATCAACCGACCGGGCGGTGTTCCTCAACGACTGGCGGATCTGCACGGGCATCTCGATCCACGGGTTCGACGGCCTGGCGATCTTCCCCATGCGCTGCCTGCTGG
>DPBN01000014.1 GCA_003516955.1 Armatimonadota bacterium
CTCTCCCAAGCAGCCAAGCCGCGAGGCGGACGGAAAGCGCCCGAAGATCCCCGGATCGGAGGGGGCTCCGTCCTATTGGGGAGCGCGCGGACGGACGGTCGGGTAAAAGCTGGGCATGAACGACCGCGAATCCGCCTATCGGCTGCTGTGCGAGCACACGCAGAGCGACTCCCTCCGACGCCACTGCCTGGCGGTCGAGACCTGCCTGGCCTGGTACGCGCGGAGGCTCGGCGAGGACGAAGAGCTTTGGCGCACGGTGGGCGTTCTGCACGACTTCGACTACGAGGCCCACCCCGACGAGCACCCGATGTGGGGCGTGCGCTACCTGGAGGAGCACGGCTGGAGCCCGACGATCGTGCGGGCGATCGCCAGCCACAGCGATCGGACGGGAGTGCCGAGGGAGACGCCGCTGGAGAGGCACCTGTTCGCCGTGGACGAGCTCACCGGGTTCATCGCCGCGGTGGCCTACGTGCGCCCGTCCAAGAGCGTCCGGGACGTCGAGGTGAAGTCCGTCCTGAAGAAGCTGAAGACCCCGTCGTTCGCCGCGGCGGTCAACCGCGACGAGGTGGCCCTCGGCGCGACGGAGATCGGGCTGTCGCTCGAGGAGCACATCGCCAACATGCTCGAGGCGATGTCCGCCAACGCCGAGGAGCTCGGGTTGGCGGGCAGGTAGATTTGCCGGGTTTTTCGCAAGGTTGTCCGAAACGGCTGTAGAATGAACCCGGAGGTTTCTCAATGATGAGGAAGGGGTGGATCGTTGCCGGCGTGTTGTGCTTGGCTGGGGCGGCCAACGCCGTGGTGCTTTTCGAGGACGGCTTCGAGAGCGGCGACTTCAGCAAGTGGGACACGACTCTGAACGCGTCCGGGCCGATCGGGCAGCAGATCGTCACGGACATCGTCAAGTCCGGGACCTACGCGGCGAAGCTCATCGGCGTCTCCTCGGGCAGCCCGACTCGGCTCGGGAAGGTCCTCTCCTACGAGGATCCGAACGCAACGTTCCGGCTCAGCTTCTGGATGTACGACGACAAGGGTTCCTCGTTGGGCGGCGGCCGGCACTACCTGGAGCTCCGCGCCTACAGCGGCGATGGGTTCGTCGGCACGCTGCAGAACCTGTGGGCGATCGGCAAGTACAACAACGTAACGTCGGGGAGTTACAACGGGCGCAAGTACCAGGCCCGCGTGGCCTTGGGCGGCGTGGGTTGGATCAACCTCTCCGACGCGCCCGATCGGAGCGTCGGCTGGCACCTGATGGAGATGGAGATCACCCCGTCCCTCGCACGGTTCTACGTGGACGGCGTGCTGGGCGCGGAAGTTCCGCGCGGCGCCGCGGGCATCGTCGATTCGCTCGTGCTCGATTCGGGGCTGTCGTCGTCGGGCATCGACCTCTGGGTCGACGACATCCAGGTGACCGCCGTCCCCGAACCGGCTACGCTGCTGGCTCTGGGAACCGGCGCGGGAGCGCTTCTGCTTCGCCGGCGGCGCCGCTGATCCCGGCGGAGAGTACTGTTTCGCCCCGGTGGGTGCGCCTCCCCGCCGGGGCTTTCGTTCGGCCGCAGACGGCGCCCGGATCGGTCACAATGGGCCATGTTCCACGAGTCCTTCGCCGACTGCTGGCGCCTGCGGTATGGAACGGAGCCGCCTTGCGACGTGCCCGAGCTCGCGCCGTTCCTGCGCCATCGCAGCGTCCGCGAGTTCTCCGACCAGCGGATCGGCGAGCCATTGCTCCAGGCTCTGATCGCGGCCGCGCAGAGCGCCTCCACCAGCAGCAACCTGCAGCTGTGGAGCGTCGTCAGCGTCGACGATCCCGCCGTGCGGGAGGACTTCGCGGAGCTGGCGGGCAACCAGCGGCAGGTGGTTCAGGCGGCCCGGTTCCTGGTGTTCTGTGCGGACCACCACCGCCTGCGGAAGGCCGGCCAGAAGGTCGGCGAGGCCTGCGCGGGTCTCGAGTACGCCGAGTTCGGGCTGATGGCGTTCGTCGATGCCGCGCTGGCCGCCGAGCGCTTGGTGTGCGCGGCGGAGAGCGTGGGCCTCGCGGCTTGCTACATCGGCGCGGTTCGGAACGACCTGCCGAGGGCCTGCGAGCTGCTCGGGTTGCCCGAGGGTGTCGCGCCGCTCTTCGGCCTCTGCCTCGGCTATCCGCATCCCGCGTGCAAGGCGGAGGTGAAGCCCCGCTTGGACCAGGCGGCCGTGTGGCATCGCGAGCGCTACGACCAGGATATGGACGTCTCCGCCTACGACGAGAGGATGCGCGGCTTCTACATCAGCCAGGGCATGAAGGGCGAGGTCACTTGGTCCATGCGCAGCGCGCGCCGCGTGGACGGCAAGCACATGACCGGCCGCGAGGGGCTCAAGGCGTTCCTCGAGAAGCTGGGCTTCTGGCGCCGCTGAGCGCTAGCCCCAGAACACCTCCACGCGGTGCGGCCCGCAGCCGACGGGAGCCTCGGGCACTGCGTAGCTCGACTCGCCCACGCTCTCCGTTCGGAAGCCGACCGGTTGGCCGTCCACCAGGACGCCTGTCGGCGGCCGCGGCACCAGCACGCGCAGGCGGCAGGCGTCTCCCGAGGATGCGATGGTGACACGAACGGCCTTCGCCTCCGGGTCGGCGGTGTAGTCGTAGGCCACATAGCCGCCGGAGGCCGGGAAGGCGACGCAGACCTGAGCCCGTGCCTCGCCCTTGGCCTGCCAGCGCGGCGAGACGGTCGAGGTCCGGAAGGCCGGATCGTCGCACACCACCCCGGCCAATCCCTCCAGCAAGGCGTAGACCACCGCGGCGGCTCCCCAGTTGTCGGGGATGCCGAAGCTGATCGGCGAAGGCGGGAAGCGGAACGGCCTTTCCGCCAGCGTGAGGCCGAGGACGTACCAGACCGCTCCCTCGGGCGCCGCCGCCAGCTCCACCGCCTCGATCACTTTGTCCGGGTGCGGGTTGTCGATCGCCGCAGCGCACACGGCCACGTGCGGGAGGACCGGGTTGGCACCGCGCCAGGCGATCTCCAGGGTCCTTGGCCCGTGCTGGCTGACCGGGTCCGGCATCCACCACGTCACGATGTCTCGGCCGTGCTGAATCTGCCGCCGGTGGACCGCGCCGTCGGAGTAGACGAGGCGCAGCTCGCCCGCGGCGGCGCCGCCGGAGCACACCGTGTGCAGGAGCACCAGCGTGGAGGCTTTGCGACTGATCGGCACGCGCACGGCTTGGGGGAACCCCGGCCCTTCGGACACGGCCACGGCTCCCCGGCCGGCCGTTTCGTCGGGGTTCGGCACGGAGAACGGCACATCCAGGAGGCGCAGGTCGCCGACCGGCAGCTCGCGGAGGTCGTTCGGGGCGGTGGGCCAGCGGGGCACGTCGGGGTGGTCGCGCCCATGCACGTCGGCGTTCGCGTAGGGGGCGAGGTCCACGGCGGACCAGCCAGGGTTCTCCTTTGGTGGGAACCAACCGGTGTACGAGCAGTGGAACCGGCCCCCAAAGCGCCGCCCGAGGTCGGCGAGCCGCTCCAGAATGTCGGCGCCATAGGCCTCCTCCCCGTGCTCGAAGGCGCCGCGGGCCAGCTCTCCGGCCACGATCGGCGTGACGCTCCCGTTCATGTACTGGCCTTTGCCGCAGTGCCCGCCGAATCCCCTCTCGAACGGCGGCCAGATCGTGTACCACTCGCCGGGCGAGCCCTCGGGCAGGCTCCCCCTCATGCGGCGGTAGGTGGCGAGGATCGCCCGGCTCTGGTCTCGCCCGATGCCTCGGTTCAACGAGTAGGCGTTGCTGAGGCTGACCTGCGAGCTCTCGTCCACTCCGAGGTCTCGGACCACCGACGGATCCTCAGGCACGTGGTGCCGGAAGTGGGTGCCGAGCCAGGCAACCTCGTTCAGCCGGCGCAGCACGCTCTCCCCCAGCAGCCGGTGACGCTGGGCCTCGTCCGTCCGTCCGGCGCGCTCCAGCATCTCGGAGAGCATCGAGCAGGCCATGGCGTAGCCGGTGGCGTCGCCGAACATGACCCCGAAGCGCGTCGTGCCCGGGCGGATCCTCATCGGGTCTCCCTCGACGTTGCAGTCAGGCTCGGCCTGGAAGTCCCAGGTGTCGATCGTGTAGCCCCGCTTGGGAAGGTCCAGCCGTTCGCTCCAGCGGTACGCCGTGTCGGTGCGGGTGTATTCCAACGCCCGGATGGCCGCGTCCAGACAGGATCGCATCCAGGCGTCGTCGCCGGTGGCCTTCCAGGTGTTGTAGATGCCCTCGACGAACAGGTACTCGACGTCGTTCTCCACCGGGATGCGCTTGAACTCGCCGGTCTTGTCCTCGAACGCACGGTAGAAGCCGCCCTCGGTGAAGCGCACGACCCAGTAGTTCTCGTGCTCGTGCCGAGGGTAGACGTTGTCCCAGACCATGCCGTCCTCGCGCTGCGAGTCGCAGTACAGATCGATCGCGGTCTTCAGCTCGTCGGCGAAGTAGCGCATCCCCTTCAGCGTGTGCACGTGGTCCCTCAGCCAGCGGACGAAGAACCGGTACACGCGGCCGTTCCACAGGATCGCTCCCTGCTCGCCGTCCGCGGCCATCGTGTGGTGCAGCATGGCCAACAGCCGCTCCATCCGGCCGGAGCCGTCGCGGAGCTCGGTGCGCGGCTCCAGCCGGAACCGAGTCTGCTGTCCGGTGGTCAGGCAACGGACCGTCTGCCAACCCGAAGCGCCCGCGGCGAGGAACGCCCCGGACCCCCGATGAACCTCTCTGCCGAGCGAGTCCGTCACGACGAACGGACCCGGCGCGCCCGTCGCCTCCAGCCGCTGCAGCGGCCGGACCGGTTGGCCCTCCAACAACCCCTCGATCCTCACGGCGCCACCGGCTGCTGGTCCGAGGCCGCGAGGCGGAGAGGCCCCTGCCTTGGGGCCGCCACTGAGCCGCGGTCCACGAGCTCCGGCGCGATCAGCACGTGTTCCGCGCGACGGTCGGGGTTCTCGATGTGGTCGATGAGAATCCGAGTTGCGGCGCGGCAGATCGCGGGCACGTCCTGTGCGATGGACGTGAGCGGCGGATCTCCCAGGGCGAAGTACTCGTTGTTGTCCACGCTGACGACGGAGAGGTCCTCGGGGACTCGGACCCCGGCGCGCACAAGCGCATCCACGAGTTGCCTGGCAAAAGCGTCGTGCCATACGAACAGCGCCGTCACCTCGGGGCCGATCTGCTCCAGGAGCCATGCCGCGTCGCCCGTCCGGGACTCGTAGCCGAGGAACTTCATCAGGCCAGCTACCCTGCGCAAGGACCGCGACGGAGAGCGCTTGACCTCCGCGAGGTCGGGCTGGTCGTCGAGCACATAGCCGGCGATCCCTTCCGCGAGGCCCGCCGCCTCGAAGGTCTGGCGGAAGCCCTCGAAACGCTCGTACGTGCTGGCTTGGCCTTTCGACACGCCGAGGTAAGCCACCCTGCGGTGGCCGTGGCGCAGGAAGAGCTCCGCCGCCATCTCGCCGACCCGAAGGTTGTCGACGTCGACGGTGGAGACACCCTCGAGGCGGAGCCGCGATCCCATGCTCACCACCGGCAGCCCTCGCTCCCAAAGCTGCTGCACCGCGTCGCCCAGCGCGCTGGGCGCGAGCATCAGGATGCCGTCGCACCGGCCGTCGAAGCGCCGCCTCGCCGCCTGTCCCACTTGGTCCCACACGCGCTCGGCGACCACCGTGAGGCTGTAGCCGCTGGACAGAGCGACCTCGGCCGCTCCGAGCATCGTTTCGCTGAAATAGGTGTCGGTGAGGCGGATAGGCACGGCCAGGTCCGGAATGGCCAGAGCGATGTTGTAGGTGCGCATCGCCGTCTGGCCGTCCTCCTTCGGGGGCAGGCGGTAGCGCAGCTCGCGCACCACCCGGAGCACCCGCTCCCGGGTCTCGGAGCTGACCTTCTCTCGCCGGTCGTTGAGCACGTGCGAAACGGTGGCGATCGACACGCCGGCCGCACGGGCCACGTCTCGGATGGTTGGGTTCTTTCGACCGTGCGCCATTAGAGCAAATCCTCTCTCACCCTATAGGTTAACGCGTTTCTCGAAAAATGCCAAGCCTCGGGCCGCAAATCGGGGAGGCTTCGGCGGTCCCGCTCCGGCTTTGCTCTAGAATGAGGCCATGCTGCCGGGATTGCTCGCGACCGCCGCACCGGCTCCGGCGCCGGTGAACATTGTTTGCATTCTAGCCGATGACCTGGGGTACGGGGAGCTTGGCTGCTACGGCCAGGAGAAGATCCCGACGCCGAACATCGACCGGTTGGCTCGGGAGGGCGTGCGGTTCGCCCGGTTCTACGCGGCGTCTCCTGTGTGCGCTCCGACGCGCTGCTCGCTGCTGACGGGCCGGCACCAGGGCCACGCGGCGATCCGCGGGAACAAGGAGCGGGGAACGTTCGACATCCGGGGCCTCGAGGGGCAGTTCCCCCTGCCCAAATCCGAGCGGACCATCGCCAGCGTCCTGCGGCGCGCCGGTTACGCGACCGCGCTGATCGGCAAGTGGGGACTGGGGGGCCCGCTGCCCGGCCAGCGGCCGAACGAGCACGGGTTCGACCGCTTCTACGGCCTTCTGTGCCAGCGCCGAGCCCACGACCACTATCCGGCCTATCTGTGGAGCGACTACGACGTCGACCCGCTCCCCGGGAACGTCGTCCGCAACGCCCATCAGCAGCTCTCGGAACCCTTGGACAACGAGGACGACTACTACAAGCGTTTCACCGGAGGCACCTACGCACCCGAGGCGATGGCCGACGAGGCGGTTCGGTTCCTCCAGACGCACCGCCCCCGGCCCTTTTTCCTCTACTACGCCCCGACGCTTCCGCACGTGAGCCTCGCCGCCCCAAAGGAGTGGGTGGAGCGCTTTCCCCTGGAGTGGGACGGCCGGCCCTACCTCGGACAGGACGGATACCTGCCCTGCGCGAGGCCGCGAGCCACCTATGCGGCGATGATCGCTTACCTGGATCACACCGTGGGCCGGATCTTGGACGAGCTGGATCGACTCGGTCTGACCCAGAACACCCTGGTGGTGTTCACCAGCGACAACGGGGCGACGACCGAGGGCGGAGTGGACCGCGACTTCTTCCGGTCGAACTCCCCGCTCCGAGAGGGCAAGAGGAGCCTCTACGAGGGCG
>DPBN01000063.1 GCA_003516955.1 Armatimonadota bacterium
CGCTGATCGTGCTGGAGCGCACGGCCAGCCTCGACGAGATCATCGCCAACGGCGTTCCGCTGGACGCCAAGGTCACCGCCCCGGCGCTCGGCGCGATCTTCTATCCGGGCAACCCGCTGCACGACGGGGCCGCGATCATCCGGGGGGACCGGATCGTCGCCGCCGCCTGCCGCCTTCCGCTGAGCGAGTCGGAGCGGCTGGACGCCAACGTGCACATGCGACACCGGGCCGCAGTCGGCGTCACCGAGGCCTTGGACTGCCTGTGCGTGGTCGTCAGCGAGGAGCGGGGCACGATCAGCCTCGCCGCCGACGGCCGCCTGCGGCGCCTGGGGAGCCACTTGGAGCTGAGGGAGATCCTCAACACGCAGTTCCGCGGCGTTTCGGCCGGGCGCAAGAACGACCGGTGGATGGTGCCGTGGAAGGGAGGCGGGCCCAAGTGAGGAGGCTGATCGCGAACTGGCCCCTGAAGGCGGCGTCGCTCTTCGTGGCGGTCCTGCTGTGGTTCCACGTCCAGGATCAGACCACGAGCGTCGAGCGCGAGACCTACAGCGTGCCCCTGACGGCCGTGAATCTTGGCCCGGATCTGGTTGTGACGGCGATGCCCAAGTCCGTCCGGGTGACGTGCGAGGCCACGCGGCCCGCGCTGGAGTCGATCGACCCCACCCGGCTGATCGCCGAGGTCGACCTGTCGAACGTCCAGCCCGGGCGGAACCAGGTGGTGCCGCAGCTCCGCCAGCCGCTGAACGTGCGCGCGAAGTGGGAGGTGCGTGACCCGGTGGTCACGGTGGAGGTCGAGCGCCTCCAGACCAGCACCAAGCGCGTGGAGATCGACACCTCGGGAAGCCCCCCGGCCGATCTGATCTACCTCAGCGCGACCGTCGATCCGGAGACCGTGACGGTGTCCGGTCCCGTGAGCAAAGTGCGGGAGGTTCGGCGGGTGAGGGCGGTGTTGAACCTGTCGCGGGTGCGTCCGGCCACGAGCTACCAGCTGAAGGTGGAGGCTCTGGGGCCGGACGGAAAGCCTCTCAGCATGGTGGGCACCGAGCCCTCCGAGGTCTCGGTCCGCCCGGCGCTGGCTCCGGCCCTCGCGCCGCGGATCGTGTCGGTGACGCCCCGCTGGAGCGGCACGCCCGCCTTCGGCTACCGGTTGGTCGCCGTCACCGCGGACCCGAGCCAGGTGGCTCTGACCGGCAAGAGCCAGGTGCTCTCGGGAATCGCGTCGGTGGAGACGGAGCCGATCGACCTGGACGGCATCTCGGCCAGTCGCGTGTACACGGTGCGGATCCGGGTGCCCGAGGGGGTGACGACGACCAGCCCGACGGTCCAGGTGAGGGTCCGGGTGGAGCGCATCCCGGAAGCCGGGGGCGGCGACGGCGCGCCATGATCGACGTCCGCCCGATCCGTCGCGAGGAGGCCGAGGAGTTTCTCCGGCTGCTGTGCGACGTGTTCCAGCTCGACTACCGCCGCGCCGAACAGGTGTTCTTCACCGAGCCGATGTTCGACCTCTCGCGGAAGTGGGCGCTGTTCGAGGGGCCGCGGATGGTGTCGATCCTCACCACGGTGCCCGTGGAGTTCGGGTGGGGCCGCGGGTTCGGCATCGCCGGGGTGGCGACCCGCCCGGAGCGCCGGCGCGAGGGCTTGGCGGCGGTCCTTCTGGAGCGCGTGCTGGAGCGTTCGGCCAAGCAGGGCGAGGCCTTCGCGCTGCTGTTCGCTCAGGACCCCAGGCTCTACGAGCGGCTGGGGTTCGTCGTCCTGGACCGTGTGGTGAGGGCTCGGCTCGCCTGGCACAACGGCAAGCGGATGGGCGAGCCGCTCTCGCTGGAGCGGGTGCAGGCCATCTACGACGCGTGGGCCGCCGGGCATCCGTCCAGGCTGCGCCGCGACGCCCGACGCTGGTCGTTCTGGCGGTGGAACCTCAGGGTGAGCGTGGAGGTGCCCGGCGGGTACGCGTGCGTGGAGGGCGAGACGCTGCGGGAGGCCGTGGCGGACGCGCCGCTCAGGCCGAACGGACTGGCCCTGGGCAACCGCTGGTACGGGCTGTCCACGATGGCCGAGCGGCTGGAGCTGCCTCTGGCGGACGCCGAAACGGCGATGCTGTTCATGGGGCGCGGGGTGCCGGACCTGCCCCAGATGTACCTCACCGACCAGTTCTGAAGGCGCGCGGGCCGCGCCACCTCTGGGTTCGTCCGTTCCCACGGCGTCATGCGCCGCCGGGTTGCCGTCGTGTGCCGAGGGCGCGCCCGTGGTTGGGTAAGCCGGTCGCCGGCCGGCTGGGGCCACCCGTCCCGCCCGGAGCCGATTCCGTTGGCCGCCCAGCGGCGAGGGCATGGCCATCGCTCTCGGGATCAGAACGCCCAGCGGCGAGGGATGCGCCGAGGCCCTCGCGGAGCGGTGTGCTGGGCCTCGGTTTCGCTGCTCGCCCCGGGCTGGGGCGCGACCGGGTTGAGACCCTTAGAGCGGCGCTGGCCTCGGCGGGTCGGACCGATCCGGGATGCTCCTCCAAAGCAACGGGGCCCTCCTTCGTCCGAAGGAGGGCCCCGGAGTGTCCGCGCGGAAGCCTAGCTGTTCAGCTCCTTGGCCTTCTCGATGTCCAGCTCGATTGGGAAGGTGAACGTGAACTTGGAGCCCTGTCCGACCTCGGACCACTCGACCCAGATCTTGCCGAGGTGCACCGACTCGACCAGGTGCTTCACCAGGAACAGGCCGAGGCCGGTTCCGTAGATCTTGCGGTTGTCCTCGTTGTTCACCCGGTGGAACTTCTCGAAGACCTTGTTGATGTGGTCCGGCGGGATACCCAGCCCGTGGTCGCGGACGGAGGTGACCATCTGGTCGCCCTCGACGCGGGCCGACACGATGATGTCCCCGCCGTTCGGCGAGTACTTGATCGCGTTGTTGAGGAGGTTGGTGAGGATCTGGTCCAGCTTGTCCTCGTCGCCGATGACGGTCGGGAGCTCGTCGGGGGCGTCGAGGATGAGGTTGTGCTTGTTGGTGGCCTGCTTCTGGATGGCGATGACCTTGTCCAGAAGGCGGCGGTAGTCGACGCGGGTGTAGTTGGGCTTCAGGCTCTCGCCGGCCTCGATGCGGGCGGTGTTCAGCAGGTCGGCGATCAGGCGCGTCAGGCGGTCGCACTCCTGATCCATGATCTGGTAGAACTCGCGCCTCTCCTCAGGTGCGAAGCTGTCGTCCATCAGCAGCGTGCTGACGAAGCCCTTGATCGCGGTGAGCGGCGTGCGGAGCTCGTGGCTGGCCATCGCCACGAACGAGCTCTTCATCCGCTCGATGTTCTTCATCTCGGTGATGTCGTTGAGGATCGCCACCACGCCGAGGTCCTTGCCCTCCTCGTTGCGCACCTGGGCGGCCTGCACCTGGTAGGTGCGCTCCACGCCGGCGATCGTGATCGGCACCTCGGTGGTGCCGGTCTCCTCGCCCCTCATCGTGCGCTCGAACACCTCGCGCACGGTGTCGTTGGTGATGATGTCCGCGTAGGGCTTGCCGACGACGTCCGGCGTGGCGCCGAAGATCGTGCGGGCGGAGTTGTTCATCTGGCTGATGCGCCCCTCGGGCGACACCAGGATGAGGCCGGCCGTCAGGCTCTCGAAGGTCTGCAGGAGCTCCTCGCGCTCCTCGACGACCTCGCGGTACAGCTGCAGGTTCGCGATGATCGAGCCGACGTTGCGCGCCATCCGCTCGAGCAGGCGCACGTCCTCCTCGTTGAAGTCCTCGCCGTGCCGCTTGTTGAACGCGTGCAGCACGCCGATGACCGTGCGGTCGATCACGCGGTTCTCCTCGTCGCGCTTCTCGATCACCAGCGGAACGGTGATGCCGTTCTGGACGCCGAGGATGGAGAACGGGTCCTTCTGCGTGCGGGGGTCGCTGGTGGCGTCGTGGAAGATCACCGGCGTGCCCTCGCGGAACACCTGACCCGAGATGCCCTGCGTGGCTCGGACCCGGAACATCGAAAGCCGATCCTCGTCGATGCCGTACGCCGGCGGGATGCCGATCAGCTCTCCCGTCTCGCGATCGTGGAACATGATCACGATCCGGTCGGCCTGGAGGATCATGGCCACGCGCTGGACGAGGCGGCGCAGGGTGACGTCCGCCTCGTTGATCGGCGCGACCTCGACGGACGACTCGACCGGACCGCGGGCCGGCGCGGCCGCCCGGGCCGCATCGGCCTTCTGCGTCTTGGACTCCAGCTCCTCGAGCTTCTTCTTGAGCTCCTGCTCGCGCTGAAGCGCCTCTTCGAGCATCCGGCGCAGCGCGCCGACGTCCTCTGTGCCCGTACTTGTCGATGCTCCGATGAAATCTCCCATAAGGTGCGACTCTTCCGATGTTACCCGTCCGGCTCCGACCCCCGCCCCGAGGCGCCCCAAGCCATAATCATCGGCAGATGGGTGGCGCCTTTGAACGGATGCCGCTGTTCGTGGTGGATACGGTGCTGTTCCCGTATGCGCCCGTCCAGTTCCGCATCTTTGAAGAGCGCTACCTGCGGGTGGTTCGCGAGTGTGGGGAGAACGGCACCCCTCTGGGCGTGGCCTTGGCCCGCGAGGCCTCGGCCTCGGAGGGTTCCCCCGAGCCGCGATTGGTGGGCACGCGGGTGCGGATTCTGCACCTGTTCGAGGTCGGCGACGGGCGGCTCGAGGTGCACGGCCTCGGCGAGGCCCGGTTCCGGATCCGCCGCCTGGAGGAGGATGCCCCCTATCCCGTGGCGCTCGTCGAGCCGCTGGAGGACCACGACCTGGAGTGGACGCCGAGGCTCTACGCGCTCTCGGAGCGGGCGCGCGAGCTGTGCTCCGAGTACGTGCAGACGCTGTTCCAGGACCGGGCGTGGATGCCGGAGGTGCGCGTGGCCCTGCCGCAGGACGCCGCGCAGCTCAGCTTCACGATCGCGAACCTGATGCCGCTGGGGAACGACGTGAAGCAGGGCCTGCTGGAGTGCACGGACCCGACGGAGAGGCTGCGGGTTCTCGTTCAGTTCCTCGAGCGGGAGTGCGACTCGGTGCGGGATCTTCGCCACCTGCACCGCCTCTCGACCGGCGAGCTCTCCGACTGGGTCAAGCCCAACTGAGCGCGTTCAGCCCTTGGCGGCGACCTCGAAGATCTTGATCGTTCGATCCAGGCCCGCGGCGGCCAGGCGCGTGCCGTCCGGGCTGAACGCCACGGAGGTCACGGGAAGGTCGCTGCAGGGCAGGATCAGCTTCGCGAGGCCCTGTCCCGCGCTCCACAGGCCCACGGAGCCGTCGCGGCTGGCCGACGCGAAGAGCCAGCCGTTCGGATGGAACGCCAGGCCCTCGATCGGCTTGTGGTGGCCGAAGAGCACCTTCACCAGCGACCCGCTGCTGAGGTTGAACACCCGGATGGAAAGGTCCACGGCCGCCACGGCCAGGTAGCGGTTGTCCGGGCTGATGGACAGCGCGGTCACGGCCGAACGGATCGCTTGGAACGTGCTGAGGAGCGCGCCGTTGGAGCCGTGCCAGAGCTTGACGGACGCGTCCGCCGAACCGGTGGCCAGCAGCTGCCCGTCGTCGGACCAGCCGATCGCGGTGATCGACTCGGCGTGCGCGCGCCGGGACACGCGCGGCGATCCGTCTTGCGCTTCCAGCAGCGAGAGGGTCTTGCCCACCGAACCCGTGGCGATCGTGCGGCCGTCCGGCGACACGCTGGCGCACGACACCCACTCCTCCACCGGGAGCCGCCAGGTGTGCATCCCCTCGTCGTCCATGCGGCAGTAGCTGAGCAGGTGCTCCACCGCCCCGGTGCCGACCACCGCGCCGTGGCGCAGGGCGCGGATGCTCGCGATCGTGCAGCCCTCGGCCTTCCGCTTCTGCTTCTGGGCGCCCTCCACCAGGTCCCACAGCGCGATCTCGTTGTCGAACGCGCAGGTGGCGAGCCTTCCCGTGTCGGGAGCGAAGCTGAGGCCGTAGATCGGCGTCCGGTTGCCGCGGAGCTTCTTCAGGAGTCCGACCACGACGGGCTTGGGCTGGCTCGGCTTGCGCCTGGGCGGCGGCGCAGGCTCGACCAGACCGCCCGCGAGCATCGCGTCGTACTCCATGCGGCGCGCGGGGTCGATGAGCGTCTCGAACGCCTCGTTGATGCGCGCCATGATCTCGTGAGCCTTCGGGTCTTGGCTCACGTCGGGATGGTGCAAACGGGCGAGCCGCCGATACGCGCTCCGAAGGGTATCGGCGTCGTCGTTGGGCTGGACGCCCAAGATCTCGTAGAGGGTCGGCACCAGCCGGAATTATGGCAGGTCGAACGGCCTCAGGGGGTCGTTTTGAACCGCCAATGGGTGCCTTCGGGGGTATCGCGGAGCTCGATGCCCTCGGCGTCCAGCTGCGCCCGGATCGCGTCGGCCCTGGCGAAGTCGCGGGCCTTCTTGGCGGCCGCTCGCTCGGCGATCAACGCCTCGATGCGCTCCTCGTCGACCTGCGGAGCCGAGGGCGCCTGCACCGCGCCGTGCTCGGGTCGGACGATGCCGAGCAACGCCTGCACCTCGTCCAGAAAGGCGAGCGCGGCCGGCGCGTCCTCGGCGGTCATGGAGTCCCCGGCTTTGAAGATCACCGACGTGCCGCCGAGCGCCTTGGCCAGAGCGACCGACGTGTTCAGGTCGTCGCACATCGCCTCCAGCATCTCGTCGGCGAGCTGCCGCAGGCTCTCCGCGAACCCTGCCGAGGCGCCCTTGGCGCCCCGAGCCTTGGCGGCATCGGCCAAGCGCGCGCATTCGCGGAAGCGGTCGACGTTCTGCGCGGCGTCCCGGAGGGTCTGGCGGGTGAAGTTGAGCGGCTTGCCGTACGGGACCGTGATCAGCGCGTAGCGGAGCGCCAGCGGGTCGACGCGGTCGCCGTCGACCAGGTCGCGAACGGTGTAGAAATTGCCCTTGCTCTTGGACATTTTCTCGCCGTCCACCTGGAGGAACCGCGTATGGATCCAGGTGTTGGCGAACGGCTTGCCGGTCAGGCTCTCGGACTGCGCGATCTCGCACTCGTGGTGGGGGAAGATCAGGTCCTCGCCTCCGGCGTGCAGGTCGATGGTCTCGCCCAGGTACTGCATCGCCATCACGGAGCACTCGATGTGCCAGCCGGGGCGGCCGGCGCCGAGCGGCGTGTCCCAGTAGGGCTCGCCCGGCTTGCGCGCCTTCCACAGGACGAAGTCCCGCGCATCGGCCTTCTCGTATTCGTCGACGTCGACCCGCGCGCCGGCCACGTTGCCGCTGAAGTTCGTGTGCGAGAGCTTGCCGTATTCCGGGAAGCTGGCGATGCGGAAATACGTGGACCCCTCGCTCTCGTAGGTGTGGCGTTTCTCGGCCAGCCGCTGGATGGCGGCGACCATGTCGGGGATGTGCTCGGTGGCGAAGACGAGCTTCTCGGGCCGCTCCAGCCGCAGCTTCGCCGCGTCTTCCAGAAACGCCTGCGTGAACCGCTCCGTGTATTCCTTGAGCGACTTGCCCTCGGCCACGGCGTTGCGGATGATCTTGTCGTCCACGTCGGTGATGTTCATCACGTGGTGGAGCTTCCAGCCGCGCATGCGCAGCACGCGCCGCAGCACGTCCTGGAAGCTGAAGGTGCGGAAGTTGCCGATGTGGACGTAGTGATACACGGTCGGCCCGCAAGTGTACATCCGCACCGTTTCGCCATCCAGCGGGCGGAACTCTTCCAGCCGTTGCGTGAGCGTGTTGTAGAAGCGTAGTGCCATGGGGGGCTAAACTAACTAGTTTAACCCTTGCAGCCGATCCGCTTTGAAATTCAGGCCGTCTGTCCGGCCACCGGGGCCCGTGCGGGCCTGCTCCATACCGCGCACGGCGTAGTGGAAACGCCGGTCTTCATGCCCGTGGGCACGCAGGCCACGGTCAAGGGCCTCACGCCGCGGCAACTGCTCGAAGATCTGGACGCGAAGATCATCCTGGCCAACACGTATCATCTGTACCTGCGTCCGGGGCACGATCTGATCGAGCAATTCGGCGGGCTGCACGGCTTCATGCAATGGCCGCGGGCGATTCTCACCGACTCGGGCGGCTTCCAGGTCTGGTCGCTCAGCCAGTTGCGCAAGGTGAAGGAAGAGGGCGTCGTCTTCCGCTCGCATCTAAATGGAGACGCGCACCTGTTCACGCCTGAATCAGTGGTCGATGTCCAGCTGGCTCTGGGCAGCGACATCCTGATGATGCTGGACGAGTGCACGGCCTATCCGGCTTCGCACGCCGAGGCGAAAACCTCCATGGAGCTGACGCTGCGCTGGGCGCGGCGCGGCATGGAGCACTACCGCCGCCGGATGGCGGAGCGCGCGCGCCCGCAGGCGCTGTTCCCCATCGTGCAGGGATCGATGTTCGCCGATCTGCGCCGGCAATGCGCGGAGGAGCTGGTGCGGCTGGACGCGCCGGGCTACGCGATCGGGGGGCTGAGCGTGGGCGAGCCGCGCGCCCTCAGCCTGGAGATGACGGAAGCCACTGTTGCCCTGCTGCCCGCGGACCGCCCGCGCTATGTCATGGGCGTCGGGCTGCCCGAGGAGTTGCCCGAATACGTGGCCCGGGGCGTGGACATGATGGACTGCGTGATGCCCACGCGCAACGCCCGCAACGGCTGCCTGTTTACGAGCGAAGGACGCGTGATCATCAAGCAGGCGCAGTACCGCGAAGACCCGCGCCCGCTGGATCCCGCCTGCTCCTGCTACACGTGCCGCACGTTCTCCCGGGCCTACCTTCGCCATCTGTTCCAGGCCGGGGAGATGCTCTTCAGCACGCTGGCGACGCTGCACAACCTGACCCATTACCTTGACATCGCCCGCCGGATGCGAGAGGCTATTTTGCTTGGGACGTTTCCCGCGTTCTTGAGCGCCGTCCGCTCCTCCGGGCCGGCTGCGGGTGTGGCCATGCCCGCCGGAGAAGGCGGCGAATCCTTGCCGCGGACGGCGTCCAGCCCGGATCCCCGTCAGTGAACGGACCGCCCATGGCATTCCTGCTCCTTCAACAATCGCCAGCGCCCAGCCCGCTGCTGCAGTTCCTGCCGATCATCCTGATTTTCGCCATCTTCTATTTCCTGCTCTTCCTGCCCATGCAGCGGCAGAAGAAGCAGCAGCAGAAGATGCTGGCGGAGTTGCAGCCGGGCGACGAAGTGCTCACCAACGGCGGAATCGTGGGCACCATCATCTCCATCGGGGGCGACGACACCCTGGTGCTGCGCGTCAAGCCCGACAATGTGAAGCTCACTTTCGCCCGCGGCGCGGTGGCCAGCAAGGTTGGCGGGGAAAAGAAAGCGTAAGTCCGATTCCAGCGAGAACCCACATCCCATGAAAAGCCTGAAATGGAAAGCGGCTCTGATTGTGGCCATCACGTTGGCCTGCCTGTACGGGGTCTTCGGACTGCCGAAGTCGAAAGACGACCTCGTGGCCAACTGGAAGAAGAACATCCGCCTCGGCCTCGACCTCCGCGGCGGCTCCCTGCTGGTGGTGCAGGTGCAGCTTCAGGATGCCTTCAAGGTGGAGGCCAACACGCAGATCGAGCGGCTGAAGGAAGAGCTGGGCAAGCAGTCGATCACCTACCAGTCGATCGACCATAACGACCCGCAGACGCTGGCGGACGCCGAGAACATCGCGATCTCGGTCCGAGGCGTTCCGGCGGAGAAATCGCAGCTGTTCCGCAACATCGTCGCCGAGCTGCTGCCGAGCTGGGTTCTGACGCCGCTCAGCTCCACCGACTACCGGCTGACGCTCAAGCCGACGGAGTCGCTGGCGCTGAAGGAAGACACCGTGAAGCGCGCCATCTCGACGATCGAGAGCCGCATCAACGGCCTCGGTCTGGCCGAGGCGTCTGTGCAGCGCCGCGGCGGCGCGGGCTCCGAGGCGGAGATTCTGATCTCGCTGCCGGGTCTGGACGACCCCGCGCGCGTGAAGAACATCCTGCAGACGGCCGCCCTGCTCGAGCTGTACGAGGTGAAGGACGGGCCGTTCGCGCGTCAGGAAGACGCCATGGCCAAGCTGGGCGGCGTGCTGCCGCTGAACACGAAGCTGATGCGCAGCGCTCCGCGGCCGGGCGATCCGGCGGGCGAGGGCTGGTATCTGGTGGCGCGCACGCCCGTGATCACCGGGCGCGATCTGCGCGACGCCCGGCCGGCGCAGGACGAGTACGGCAAGTGGGAGACGGCGTTCGTGCTGTCGCAGGAAGCCAAGGGCCGGTTCGCGCGTTTCACGGAAGCCAACATCGGCAACCGGCTCGCCAT
>DPBN01000316.1 GCA_003516955.1 Armatimonadota bacterium
GGTGTCGCCTTTGGTCTGAGACTGCGAGCCGCCCGCGGCGTCGGCGCCGCTCGTCGCCGACTCGTACTGCGTGCCGGTGCCCGTGGTCTTCTCGGGCTCGTCGTATCCCCCGCCCGAGCCGGAACAGCCCGCCAGAGCGAGGATGGAAGCCATCGTCAGGAGGGTGAGCGCCCGCATGGTCCTACTCCTCTCGGTCCGGCCGGAAGTAGCACCAGTAGTACGGGCCGGTCGAGCCGCTGGGGCGGCATCCGGTGTAGGTCAGCGCCCGGCCGTTGCCGTCGTAGGAGCTGAACGGATCCCGCAGCATGTCGAGCCCGGTGGCGTTCGGCGCGCCGATCTTCAGGAACTTGGCCGAGGTGTCGGCCCTCACGAAGACGGTCCCCTGCTGGTAGGCCCAGTGCGTCGTGGCGCCCGAGGGGACGAACCAGGCCGAGGCGAAGGCGTTGCCGCCGCCCGCCCAGCTGTCGGGGTACGCCGTGGGACTGAAGACGCACGTCTGCGTGGCGGGGGCGCCGCACCGCAGCTGCGGCACCGGCAGCGACTGCCCGACGCGGTTGGTCCGGCCCTGGCCGTACCAGATCATCGTGACCAGAGCGGGATTGGCGATCTGCGTGGAAGGGTAGTTGTGCAGCAGGCCGTTCATCGTGGCGCCCATGCGGGTCGGAGTCCGGCCGAGGGTCGTCGTGGGCGGGTTGGTCTGGTCGTTGCCGCTGTTGTGGGCGTACATCTGCTCGTTCTTGATGTACGGCCGCACGCTGTTGGCCCAGTAGACGGCGTGCCGCGCGTTGGTCGCGGGGTTGTCGATCCGCCAGTTCGTCGGGACTTCGGCGAGCAGGTTGAACTGCCAGTTCCCGGAGGCGTTGGGGATCACGGTCAGCGGGAACAGGTCGTCGTTGTCCGTGGTGTAGATCGTGATCCCGGTGGCCACCTGCTTCAGGTTCGAAAGGCCGACGGTCTTCTTCGCGGACTCCTTCGCCTGGGCGAACACGGGGAACAGGATCGCGGCGAGGATCGCGATGATGGCGATCACCACCAAGAGCTCGATCAGGGTGAATCCGTTCTTCTTCATGCAGGTCTCCTACCCGCGCCGCAGGCGCCGAGGGTCAACCCGCATTATCCGTGCCGGACGGGCCGAAGGTGGGACCTTTCGGCGGTTCAGCGGTCGATTTCGCCCAGAACGATGTCGATGGAGCCGATGATGGCGACCACGTCGGCGATCAGACGACCCACCGCCAGCACCTCGAGCGCCTTCAGGTTCATGAAGCTCGGCGGACGCTCGTGCCAGCGGTACGGGCGGTTCGTCCCGTCGCTCACGATGTAGAAGCCCAGCTCTCCCTTCGGTCCCTCCACCGCGGCGTAGGCCTCCCCCACGGGCGGGCGGAACCCCTCGGTGTACAGCTTGAAGTGGTGGATGAGGGACTCCATCGAGGTGTCGAGCTCGTGCCGCGGGGGCGGGGCGATCTTGCGGTCGCTGGTGCGGAAGTCGCCCTCAGGCAGGCCCTCGATCGCCTGGCGGAGGATCTTGCAGCTCTCCTTCATCTCAGCGATGCGCACCAGGAACCGGTCGTAGACGTCCCCCTTCTCTCCGACCGGCACGAGGAAGTCGAAGTCCTCGTAGGAGCTGTAAGGCTGGGTCTTGCGCAGGTCCCAAGCGACGCCGCTGGCGCGCAGGATCGGCCCCGAGCAGCCTAGGTCCAGGGCCTGTTCCGCGGTGAGCACGCCCACCTCGTAGGTGCGTTCCTTCCAGATCGGATTCTCGACGAGCAGGCCCTCGACCACCTCCAACTCCTTGGGGAACGTGTCGAGGAACTGGAGCAGCTTTTTGTCGAAGCCCTCGGGCATGTCGCCGCGCAGACCGCCCGGCACGATCCAGCTGGGCATCATGCGGACGCCGGACATCATCTCAAACATGTCCAGGATCATCTCGCGCTGCTGCCAGACGTAGAAGAAGGGCGTCATCGCGCCCAGGTCCAGAGCGTGCGTGCCCAGCCAGACCAGGTGCGAGGCGATGCGGCTCAGCTCCGCGAGGATGACGCGCAGGTACTGCGCCCGCTTGGGGATCTCGCAACCCAGCAGCTTCTCGACCGCCAGCGCATGGGCCAGGTTGTTCCCGTTGGCGTTCAGGTAGTCCATGCGGTCGGTCATCACCACGCACTTGTGGTACTGCTGGTATTCGGCCTCCTTCTCCATTCCGGTGTGGAGGTAGCCGATCTGGCAGCGGGCCTTGACGATCGTCTCGCCCTCGAGCTCGCAGACCACGCGCAGAACGCCGTGCGTGCTGGGGTGCTGCGGGCCCATGTTCACGACCATGGTGTTCTCGCCGACGCGCTGGAACACCGTTTCGGTCGACGGCATGAAGGTGGGAGGATTGGACTGCGACATGCTCGGAACCTTCGCCGGATTCTACCTTTCCGGCTCGGGATCGTCGGCGGCGGCCCGGATTGGGCGGCTCAGCGCCCGCTGACCTCTTCGGTGCCGGTCTTGCCCTCGAAGCTCTCGCCGGCGTGCGGCATCGCGATGTCCTCGACGGCCGGGCCGCGCTCGCCGCCGGCGAAAAGCACGTCCTCGCCGCCGAGCGGATACTCCTTGCGGAGCGGGTGGCCGACCCAGTCGTCGGGCATCAGGAACCGCTGGGTCTGCTCGTTGCCCTCGAACACGATGCCGAACAGATCCCAAATCTCCCGCTCGGGGTATTCGGCGCCGGCGTACACCGGAACGAGGCTCGGCACCTTCTGACCGTCGTCGACGGCGACCTTGACGAACACCCTCCTGTTGAGCTTGAGCGAGAGAAGGTTGTACACCACCTCGAAACGGCCTTCCAAGTCGCGCTCGTGCTCCCACCGGCTGTAGTCGACGCCGACGCACTCGCTGAAGAATCTGTACTCCAGCTCGGGGTCGTTCTTGAGGAGCGCCGCGACCTCGCGGATCTGCTCGCGCCGGACGCACAGGTACAGCTCGCCCTTGTGCACCTTGGCCTTGACCAGGGCGTTCGGCAGGGCCTCGCGGAGCTTGCGCTCCTCCAGCGAGTCGGTTTGGAGGACCAGCTCGCCCATCTCAGGCCGCCCCCTCCAGCGCCGGCTGCTCCTCGTCCGCGGAGGCGAGGGAGGTCGTCTCGTCCCAGTCCATCGCGTTGACCCGGACGGCGTACAGGTATCCGGCGATCCACGTGGCCATGTAGATCAGCACCTCGGCGAAGCTGAAGACCTTGAACGCCGTCTCTGCCTCGCGGAAGACGGTCATCCAGCTCCACAGGAACACGACTTCGATGTCGAACAGGATGAACAGCATCGCCACGAGATAGAACTTGATCGGGAACCGCTCGCGCGCGTCGCCGACGGGCGCCACCCCGCACTCGTAGGGAGACGCCTTGTAGCGGGTGGGGCTCTTGGGGCCGAGAAGCCACGAGAGCGTGACCATCGCCCCCGCGATGACGGCGGCCAAGATCGTCAGGATCAGAAGGCCCGTGTAGTCGCCCATTGCAGACGGAGTGTACCCCTCCTCCAGACTGCATACGGGCTCCGGGACGCTGGAGTCGGCCGATTCATAATGGGTCGCATGGTGTGGCGGGAGATCTTGGAGACGATCGTGCGGGGGCGCGATCTGACCGCGGACGAGGCGGCCGAGGTGATGGGCGCGCTCTTGGAGGGCGAGGTCCCGCCGGCGATCGTCGGCGCCCTCCTTGCCGCCATGCGGGCCAAGGGGGCCAGCGGCGTGGAGCTAGCCGGCTTCGCCAAGGCGATGCGTCGCCACGCCCTCCGGCTGGAGCACAACCTGCACCCGGTGGTGGACACGTGCGGTACGGGAGGGGGGCCGGCCACGTTCAACCTCTCCACCGCCGCGGCCTTCATCGCCGCCGGAGCCGGC
>DPBN01000295.1 GCA_003516955.1 Armatimonadota bacterium
GATTGCAGCCGGGCGACGCTTGGCGGGCCCTCCAGGACGCGCGCGAGTTCCAGCGACAGCGCATCTCCAAGCAGCCCGCCCCGGCGAGCGCCGGCAGCTTCTTCAAGAACGTCGAGGATCGGGAGCTGGCCCGGAACCTCCCCGGGCTGCCCCAAGCCCTGAAGGAAGCCGGGGTGGTTCCGGCCGGTTACCTCCTGGAGGCCGTCGGCCTGAGGGGCTTCCGCCACGGCGGAGCGATGTTCAGCCACCGCCACGCCAACTTCATTCTCAACGTCGCCCGGGCCACGGCGGCCGAAATCCGAGAGCTGGCCGAGATCGCCAAGGAGCGCGTTTATGAGCGCTTCGGCACGCGGCTGGAGGAGGAGGTGCTTCTCCTCGGCCGGTGGATCAACCCGAGTTGATCCGTCCTGCCCTTTCCGGCTCGAACGGGGCATAATGGGAACCCGGCGATTCGCCGGGCGAACCCCATGGGCCATTCGAAGATCGACCCTGTCGCGCTTTTGCGCACGATGCTGACCAGCCGGGAGGCCGACCGACGCGAGGGCATCCTTCTGAGGCAAGGCAAGGGCTGGTTCCAGATCGGTTCCATGGGCCACGAGGCCCTGGCTGCTCTTCCGCTCGCGTTCCGCGAGGACGACTGGTTCTTCCCCTATTACCGAGACCGGGCGCTCATGCTCGCGCGCGGCTACTCGCTGTGGGACATGGCGCTGGACTTCTTCGCGAAGGCGGATTGCAGCTCCGGCGGAACCCAGATGCCGTGCCACTTCAGCTCGCGGCGCCTCAACGTGTTCAGCGTCGCGACGCCGACCGCGTCTTCGCTGCTGCCGGCGTGCGGGGCGGCCTGGGGCATGAGGCTGGACGGCAAGGACACCGTCTGCCAAGCGAGCCTCGGCGATGCCGCTTCGAGGCAGGGCGAGTTCTTCGAGGCCGTCTGCTTCGCGGTCCAGGAGCGGTTGCCGGTCGTGTTCTGCGTCATGGACAACGGCTACGGCATCTCCACCCCCACGCGGCAACTCGTTCCGAGCCGTCTCGGGGTTCTGCACGAGGAGCACCAGCGACGGGTTGACGGCAGAGACCCCTACGCCGTTCTTGAAGCCACCGAGCAGGCCGTCCAAAAGGCTAGGGCCGGAGACGGGCCGTCGGTACTCTGGTTCGATCTGGACCGGCTCGCCAGCCACACCAGCTCCGACGACCATCGGCTGTACCGCGATCCCGAGGAGCTCGAGGCGATGCTTCGGCGCGACCCCCTCAAGGCCTGGGAGGAGAGGCTCCTCCGTGAGGGGCTGGTCACGTCGGCAGAGCTGGAGCGAATGAAGGTGGAGATCGCCGAGGAGGTCGCCGACGTCTACCGGCGCGCGGAGAAGGAGCCGGACCCCTGCCCTCAGGATGCGCCCGCGCTCTTCGGACCGCTCCCCGAAGCCGAGGCCCCTCCCTTCGTTCCCTCGGAGCGAACGACCATGGTCGCGACGGTGAACCAGGCGCTCGAGGCAGCCTTGGAGGAGGACGGCAGGGTCCTGCTGTTCGGAGAGGACATCGAGGACCCGAAGGGCGGCGTGTTCGGCATCACGAAGGGCCTTTCGACGCGATTCCCCGGCCGGGTGCGCAATTCGCCCCTCGCCGAAGCCACGATCGTCGGAGTCGGGATCGGCCTTGCGGCGTACGGCTACCGCCCCGTCTTCGAGATTCAGTTCATCGACTTTCTGTCTCCCGCTTGGAACCAGCTGACGACCAACGCTTCGACGCTTCGGTGGCGCACCAAGGGGGAGTGGACGTGCCCTCTGATCCTCTACGCTCCCAGCGGCGCGTATCTGCCCGGCGGAGGACCGTGGCACAGCCAATCCTTCGAGAGCCACCTGGCCGGAACGCCGGGGCTGCGGGTCGCCATGCCTTCGAACGTGGCCGACGCCGCGGGGCTGATGTGGACCAGCCTCCACGGGCAGGATCCGTCTGTGTTCCTCATTCCGAAGCACCTTTTCCGGAAGCCGGAGCGAGACGTGGCGCTTGAGGCCGTACCCTTGGGGCGGGCCAGAACCCTGCGGGAGGGCGCCGATTGCACGATCATCACTTGGGGCAACGGAACGGAGGTCGCCTTGCTGGCCGCGGATCGTCTCAGCCCCGAGGTCGAGGTCGAGGTGCTGGACCTCCGTTCGATCGTCCCGTGGGACCGCGACGCGGTGGTGGCCAGCCTCGCGAAGACCGGCAGGGTGGTGATCGTCCACGAGGATCCGAGGACTTGCGGGTTCGGCGACACCGTCGCCGCTTCGATCGTGTCCGATCCTGCGAGCTGGGATCTCCTCGCCGGCCCACCGGTCGTCGTCGCCAGGCAGGACGTTCCGATCGGTTTCCATCCCAACCTCGAGTACGGTTGCCTACCTTCGGTGGAGGATGTCGTGCGGGCCGTGCGGACGGCGATGCGCTAGGCACCTCCCGGCGGGCTCCTCCGGCTTGGTGCAGAATTCCGCTGGAGGAACGCGATGGAAGGCAACTACGGCGATCTCGACATCGAGCTGGCTTCTGGTCGGAGATGCAGGCTCGGGGATCTGTGTGCCGAGGGGCCGCTCGCTCTGGTCTTCCTGCGCCATCTCGGGTGCATCTTCTGCCGCGAGCACGTTGGCAGGCTCGCAGCGGAGGCTCCATACGAGCGCATCCATCTCGTCGCGATGGCGGATCCGGACTTGGCGCGGGAGTTCCTCCGCAGGTACCCCACGCCGCACGCCATGATCTGCGACCCGGATCGCCGACTCTTCGGGGCCTTCGGTCTGGAGCGCGGCAGCCTCGGGCAGCTGCTTGGCCCGAAGGTGTGGGCGCGAGGGGCCAAGGCGTTCGCCTCCGGCTACCGCCAAGGTCGCACCGTGGGCGACCCGGCGCAGCTTCCGGGAGCGTTCGTGCTGGACGGCAATGCCCGGGTCGTCTGGAGCCATCTGGCGAAGCACGCGGCCGACACGGTCGAGCCTTCCGTGCTCGCGGCCATGCTGCGGGCCCAGTCCACCTCGCCTACGCCGTCTTGAGGGCTGCCCGCACCGCCTCGGCCAGCTCCGGGTGCTGGAACTGGAATCCAGCCCACACGGCCTTATGCGGCAACACCCGCTGACCACGAAGGACCAGTTCGGACGGCGTCCCGCTCACCAGCCCGAACAGGCGGAGGGCCACAGCCGGCGCGGCGGGCAGCAACGGGCGTCCCGCGGCGCGCGCCACCTCGGCCATCAGTTCTCGGTTGGAGCAAGGGTTCGGACCCACCACGTTCATCACACCCTCGACCGCCGAGGTGAGGGACCAAACCATCATGGAGACGGCGTCCTCTAGGTGGATCCAGCTGACTTGCTGCCGGCCATTGCCGGCCGGGCTGGTGAGTCCCAGCCGAGCCAGACGAGCCAGGACGGGCAGGGCTCCGCCTCCAGCCCCGAGCACGAACCCGATGCGACCGATCACGACGCGCGTGCGCGGGAGGTCGCGAGGCACGGCAGCCTCCCACTCGCGGCAGGTATCCACCAGGAAGTCGCCTGGAGGACCGATCGGGGAATCCTCGTCCAGCTCCTCGCCAGGGCGGTCTCCGTAGATCCCGACGGCCGAGGCGTTGAACCAGACGGGCGGCGGACTGGCGCACCGGGAGACGGCCTCGGCCAGAGCCCTCGTCGGCTCGACGCGGGAACGAAGGATCTCCCGGCGGTTCTCAGCCGTCCAGCGCACCGAAATCGACTTGCCGCTCAGGTTCACGATCGCCGAAGCGCCGTCCAGAGCGTCGGCCCAGCTTCCCACCGTGCGACCGTCCCAGACGAGCCGGCCCGGCCCCTCGCTCCGGGAGAGAACCAGCGGCTCGAACCCTTCCGCCTTCAGCCTTCGCACAAGGGCCGATCCGATGAAGCCGCTGCCCCCGGCGACGATCACGCGACCTGCCATCTCAACCTCCCATCCAGGGTGCAACGAGATTCTGCTCGAATCCGAGGGCCTGGAGCACCCTGGCCACCACCGTGTCGGCGAGCTCCTCCAGGCTCTGCGGGCGACCGTACCATGCGGGGCAGGCTGGAACCACGCGCGCCCCGGCCTCGGCCAAGGTGGCGAGGTTGCGCAACATGATGGCGTTCATCGGCATCTCCCGCGGCACCACGACCAACCGGCGTCCTTCCTTGAGGCAGACGTCGGCGCAACGCGTCAGAAGGTCATCGCTGATCCCGTTCGCGATCCTTCCGGCCGTGCCCATCGAGCACGGGATGATGGTCATGCCGTCGTGCACGTAGCTGCCCGATGCCGGCGGGGTGAAGTAGTCGCGGTCCCCCAGCAGCTGAATGTTCGGGAAGTCGGCTCCGAGCCAAGCGCGCGTGGAGAAGTTGCCCTTGTCCAGTTCCACGCCCAGCTCGGTCTGGGCCACCTGAACCGCCTGCTCGCTCAGGATGAGATGGATTCGCTCACAGAGGGGCGCCGCGCGCATGAGGAACCTTTGAGCATAGATCGCGCCGCTCGCGCCGGTGACACCCACGACGATTCTTGCCATCGCACGCAGTCTACGTCACGCCGAGCCGCGGCGTTCGCCCCAGAGCTCGAGCAAGCGCCGCTCCCTCTCCGCAGTCAGGCCGGCAGCCCAAGGACGGGCGGGTTGCGAACGGTGCCACTCCACCGTGTCGCGCGCGGTTTGGACGAGCGGTCGGAACGTCAGGCCGGCGGAGACGGCGCGCGAGGAGTCTGCCCTCATCGTTCCGTCCGCCCGCGCCTCGGAGGCGATCCAAAGGGGCAGCTCCGTCCAACACTGGACCCCCTGCTGCGAGAGAAAGCCTTCCGAAACGGGCACGGGCCGTGCCCCGGGGAACTCGGCGCGGAACGCCTCCCAGAGGTCTCCCAACGTCAGGGGCTCGGCTGGCCCGGCAGCGTTGAACACGCCCGAGACTTCCTGTTCGAGGAGAAGCAGCATCCAATACGCGAGGTCCCTGGCGTCGATCACCTGGACCGGCTGGCTGGGCCGGTCGGGAACGAGGAGGTCTCCACCCTCTGCGAAGCGCACCGGCCAGTACGTGAAGCGGTCC
>DPBN01000165.1 GCA_003516955.1 Armatimonadota bacterium
ATGGCCTGATGCGACTGAACCTGGGCTCGGACACCTACCGCGTGAACGGCGAGACGCGTCCCCTCCGCAGGAACCCCGAGATCCGTCGGGGCGTCGTATATGTACCGATCGACATCTTCGAGCCGATGGCCGAAGGGAAGCTGGAGGCCGCAGGCGCGAGGTAGAGATCGGGAAAAGCGAGCATTCCTTCCTCCCTCCCCAAGGCCCCGTCGCTTGCCCTCAGCGCGGGGCTCTTTCCTTGGTGGACCCCTTCGTCCGGCCACCTCGCGGGGCGCGTCAGGAGGCGGCCTGCTCGGCGGCGGCCAGCCTGCGGGCCTGCTCGTCCTGGATCAGGGCGTCGATCATCTCCTGGATGTCGCCGTCCAGGAACGCCGGGAGGTTGTGCATCGACAGGCCGATGCGGTGGTCCGTGATCCGGCTCTGGGGGAAGTTGTAGGTGCGGATCTTCTCGCTGCGGTCGCCGGAGCCGACCTGCCCTTTGCGGGTCGCGGACCGCTCGGCCTGGGCCCTCTCCATCTCCAGCTGATACAGCTTGGCCCGCAGCACCTGCATCGCCTTGAGCTTGTTCTGAAGCTGGGACCGCTCATCCTGGCAGGTGACGACGATGCCGGTCGGCTTGTGCACGATGCGGATGGCGGTCTCGTTCTTCTGCATGTGCTGCCCGCCGGCGGAGCTGGAGCAGAACGTGGACACCTCGAGGTCCTCCGGCCGGATCTCGACGTCCACCTCCTCGGCTTCCGGAAGGACCGCCACGGTGACGGTGGAGGTGTGGATGCGGCCGCTGCTCTCGGTGGCCGGCACGCGCTGCACGCGGTGCACGCCGCTCTCGTGCTTCAGCTGGCTGTAGGCGCCGGGCGCGTCGATCGTGAACACCACCCGATCCAGGCCGCCCAGGCCCGTCTCGTCGTGCTCCACCACCTCCACCTTCCAGCGGCGCCGCTCCGCGTAGCGGCAGTACATGCGGAAGAGCTCCGCGGCGAACAGGGAGGCCTCCTCGCCGCCGGCGGCGGGCCGGATCTCGATGACGACCGCCTTGTCGTCGTTGGGATCCTTCGGGACGAGCATCGTCTTGAGCCTCGTCTCGAGCTCGGCCAACCGGGCTCTGGCGGGCTCCAGCTCCTCTTGGGCCGCTTCGCGCATCTCGGGATCGTCCAGGAGTTCCTCGAGGCCCTCCAGGTCCCGCTGGGCGCGGCGGTACTCGCGGAACGTCTCGACGATCGGCTCCAGCTCGGCCCGCGCCTTGCCCAGCCTCTGGAGCTCGCCGGGATCGGTGGCGACCGCCGGATCCTGGAAGCGGCGCTCGATCTGCTCGAACTTCGCCTCGATCTCCAGCAGCTTGCCGACCATCGGCCGGGATTCTACCCGCCGGCCTCTCGGCGAACCCCGGAGGGCCTCCCGTGCGTATCATAGGGACACAAGGAGGAAACAGTCCGATGACGACGATTCGAAGAACGGCGTTCGTTGCGGCCGCGGCGCTGGCCCTGGTCCCGCTGGCGGCTCCCCAGTTCCGCCAGATTCTGAAGGTGGTGGGCGTGGGCGCGGCCGTCAAGCAGTTCGGCCCGCAGATCAACAAGGAGTTCAACAAGCTTCTGAACCACACCGACACCGCGCAGTCGTCCACGAAGGTGGTTCCGATCCTGACCGTGGGCCTGAGCACGAGCACGGCGGTTGGCGCGGCGCAGGTGATGGGTCCAAAGGCCCAGGTGGACAAGGTGGAGGCCGTGGCCCAGCCGTCTGCCGAGCTGTTCGGCCGCGAGTTCCGGATCCGGGGCTTCATTCCGGTGAGCTCGAGGGACGTTCTGAAGGACATCAAGCGGGTGGACAACGTCGCCGTCACCGGCGTGATGGACATCAAGCTCTGAGGAGTTCGGTCCCTTCCAGCAGGGTCCCCGGCGCTTTTTTGCGGTTGCCGGGGACTTTTTTGCGTCTCCCGGGCGGAAAAACCGTAACCTTTCGCCGTCTTGAACGCACTATTCCAGTGAGGGTCGGGTAACCTGCCCTCTGCTGAAGGAGCGACAGGAAGCGCTCGGCCAGAGTCGGAACCCGGCGGCTTGGGCTCATAGGAAACTCAAGGAAGTTGTGAGATCCACTCCGGGACCCCGGCGAAGGCGCGCGGAACGTCCGCTCCAGAGGCGACAAAAACCACTCTACAAGGAGCAAGGACGGAACCTATGAACCGTACACTTCGCTACGCTCTGGGTGTGGTCCTCGGCGCCGCGGTGGCTCTGCCCGCCATGGCTCAGGACAACTTCCCGGATGTTCCCGAGAACCACTGGGCCTACGAGGCCCTCGCCAACATGAAGCGCGACGGCCTGTTGGTCGGCTACCCGGACGGTCTGTTCCGCGGCGGCCGCCCGGCCTCCCGCTACGAGCTCGCGGTCGCGATCCACGCCACCTACCAGAAGCTGAAGGGCATGTACGACGGGCTTTCGGGCCAGATCGACAGCCTGACCTCCGCTCTGGACGGCAAGGCGGACAAGGCCGACCTGCAGTCCCTGCGCGACGCCCTCAACGCCCTCAAGGCCGACCTGGACGGCATGAAGGCTTGGGGCGACGACATCGCCAATCTGAAGAAGCTCGCCTCGACCTTCGAGAAGGAGCTGGCTTCGATGGGCGTGGACGTCGAGGCGATGAAGAAGGACCTCGGCGACCTGCAGGACCGCGTTGAGAAGCTCGAGAAGCGCAAGCCGGCTGTGGACATCCACGGCACCGTGGACCTGTTCACGCTGAACGGCTACAGCGACGACGACAAGTTCGGTCTGACGGTCGACGGCCGCCCGGTCGGCGTCGGACGCGGCGCTTACGAAGGCGCCCCCGTCGGCGTGACCCGGGACTTCACCGTTCTGCACGAGGGCGCTCTGACGTTCTCCGGCACGAACGAGGAGGGTCCGCAGTGGAAGGCCACGCTCGTCACGGGCAACACGCTCGGCACGTCCGCTCTGGGCGACCAGGCGAACGGCGGCAGCGGCGCGTTCCTCGAGGGCGACCAGACCATCTACCTGTACGACTTCAGCGTGAAGTTCGACACCAGCCTCGCTGGCCAGGCCTTCACCGCTGAGATCGGCCGCATCGGCTACCAGACCACCCCGCTGCTGTTCAAGCGGCAGGACCGGACGCCGTACTTCGAGAGCGAGCGCTGGGACAACGGCAACTGGATGTTCGACGGCGCGAACCTGGCCTTCGGCTTCGGCCCGGCCAAGCTGAACGCCTTCGCCGGCCGCGTGAGCGACAAGGTCGCGAGCAACGGCGAGAAGATCCAGCCCATGCTGATCGGCACTCCGGATGGTTCGTTCGAGATCGACCAGATGCTCGGTCTGAACCTGAACGTGCCGGTCGCCCAGAAGGCTGGCCTCAACCTGGCCTACATCTGGCTGGACAGCAACCGCTCCGACTGGAGCTACAGCTCCTATGAGACGGCTCCGTCGTTCAACCGCGTGGTCGTCTGGGGCGGCGACCTCAAGGTTGACCTCTCGCCCATCACCGTCGAGCTCGGCTACGGCCGCACCGACGTGATGTACAACGAGGACTCGGTCAACGACGAGGACAACACCGCCTGGTACGGCAAGCTCGGTTACGACGCCGGCAAGTGGGGCGCGACCGTCGGCTACAAGGAAGTCGAGGCCTACTACCTCGCTCCCGGCGACTGGGGCCGCGTGGGTTGGATCTACAACCCGACCGGCCTTGAGGGCTTCGACGCCAAGCTGTGGTTCAACCTCAGCGACGCGCTGAGCCTGAAGGCCACCGGCGAGTGGTACGAGGGCAAGAGCGTCTCCACCTTCCTGCCTGAGAACGACGAGCTGAACCGCTACACCGCCGAGCTCGGCTACAAGCTGAACACTAGCTGGGACCTGACCCTCGGTTGGGAGTACGTCGAGTACAAGCCGGAGTTCGGCGACAACCTGAAGGCCAACTGGTACAGCCTCGGCCTGAAGTACGCGTTCAACGACAAGGCCAAGCTGTCCATCCTGTGGCAGATGAGCGACGTCGACCGGAACATGTTCGACGGCGAGGGTTCGCCCGAGTACAAGGGCGGCCTGATCGCCACGCAGCTCAGCGTGAAGTTCTAAGGGACTTTCCGCAGAGCGTGA
>DPBN01000056.1 GCA_003516955.1 Armatimonadota bacterium
GGCGCCTTCTCCCAGTCGGCACCCGCCGCGCCGCAGCTCGGGCGCGGCGATTCCCCGGCCAGAAGCGTGCGCGAGCGTGTGCGAGGAGCGATCCAGGAGGAGAATGTCCGCAGCGTCGGCACCGAGCTGCGTGGCGATCTGGTCCACGATCACGGAGAGCATCAGGTTCAGGTTCAAGCTCGAATGGATCGCCAGGTCGATGCGCCGCAGAGCGCCCAGGCGCTCCATCTGCTCGCGGATCCGCCTCTCGGCCTGCTTCTGCTCCGTGACGTCCCGAAGGAACAGCGTGAGGTACCAGCCAGCCGCGAGGCGCACGCCGCTCGCGTTGACCTGGGCGCAGAAGGTGGACCGATCCCGCCGAAGGGCAAGGACTTCCAGCCCGGAGAGGGCAATGCGGTCTTCGCGACATCCGCGGACGGTCTCGAGGAGCTCCTCGCACATGGGTCGATGCCGCGGATCGACCAGTTCCAGAATGGATCGTCCTGCCATCTGCCCGGAGGTATAGCCGAAGAGCTGCTCCGCGCAACGGTTCATGGACCGGATGGAGCCGTCCGCGAGGAACGTGACGATGCCCTCGGCGGCGTGCTCCAGGATGGCTTGGTGGATCGCCTGCTCCTCCCTGCGGGCCGCCTCGACCCTTTGCCGCTCCAAGCGCGTGCGGTACTCGCCGATCTCGCGCTCCACCACCGGCGCGAGCTTGGCCAGGTTGCCCTTCAGCACGTAGTCCTGCGCCCCGGCCCGCATCAGGGCCACGGCCGCTTCCTCTCCGATGCAGCCTGAGACGACCACGAACGGGAGCTCCGGGAATCGCGCCCTCACCAGCTCGAGAGCCTGCTCGGCGCTGAAGCCCGGCAGGTTGTGGTCGGAAAGCACGATGTCCCAGTCTTGCTGGCGGAGCGAGGCGGACAGGGCGCCGAAGGTTTCCACCCTCAGCACGATGGGGTCGAAGCCCCCTTGCCGGAGCGCGCGGGTCAGGAGCAGCGCGTCGTCCTCGGAGTCCTCGACCAACAGGACTTTCAGGCGCCGGGCGACGGGCTCCCGTTCGCTTCCTCCCTCGTCGGTGGCCTTCGGCACGACCGCCATGCGTCTCACCTTCAGCGAGCATCCCTCGTGCGGCGTCCGTGCCGGCCGTCTGCCTGCCCTCGCGGGGTGGCGCGCATCCAAGCAAAACTACTATAGGCCATGGTCTTCGCGAGAAGCGACGAAGGGAATGAAACTGTCGCGAAATCCGCAATGGAGCACCCGTCCGCGTGCAAATCGGAGAGGGTTCGGAACAAGATGGACCCGGTGATCTGCAATGGTTGAGGCTGGAACGAAGCGATACGCGCTGGGTCTGGACTACGGCACGAACAGCGTTCGGTCCCTGATCGTCGACGTGGAGGACGGCCGCGAGGTCGCCACCTTCGTGTTCCCGTACCCCTCCGGAGAGGAGGGCATCCTGCTCGATCCGAAGGATCCCAACCTCGCTCGCCAGAACCCGGCCGACTACCTGCAGGGCTTCGAGACGGCCGTCCGCGAGGCGGTCGCCATGGCGCGACGGGCCGAGCCGGGCTTCGATCCCGCGCGGATCGTCGGCATCGGCGTGGACACCACGGGCTCGACGCCCATTCCCGTGGATCGCGACGGGGTTCCGCTGTCGTTCCACGAGGAGTTCCGGAACGACCTGGCGGCCATGGCGTGGCTGTGGAAGGACCACACGTCGTTCGCCGAGGCCGCCGAGATCACCGAGCTTGCGGAGAAGGGCGGCTACCCGTACCTCGCGAAGTGCGGCGGGACGTATTCCTCCGAGTGGTTCTGGTCCAAGGTTCTGCACTGCCTCCGGACCGCACCCAAGGTGTTCGCGTCGGCATACAGCTGGGTCGAGTTCGCGGACTTCGTGCCGGCGTGGGTGACCGGCAACGCCAAGCCGGAACGCGTGCGCCGGGGAGTGTGCGCCGCCGGCCACAAGGCGATGTACCACGCGGACTGGGGAGGCCTGCCGAGCCGCGAGTTCCTCGCCAAGCTGGCCCCTGAGCTGGCCGAGCTCCGGGATCGGCTCTACGACGAGGCCGTTCCCTCGGACCGCCTCGCCGGCAGGCTCTCGGCCGAGTGGGCCGCCAGGACGGGGCTCGCGGAGGGCACGCCGGTGGCCGTCGGCGCTTTCGACGCCCACATGGGCGCCGTCGGCTCGGGCGTCCGTCCGGGGGTGCTGGTCAAGATTATGGGCACGAGCTCCTGCGACATGACCGTCGCCGAGCGGGCGCCGGACATCCCCGGCCTGTGCGGCATCGTTCCGGGCTCGATCCTGCCGGGGATGCTGGGCCTGGAGGCCGGCCAGTCGGCGATGGGCGACGTCTACAACTGGTTCGTCAGCGAGCTGTGCCCGCCTGACTACGCCGCCGACCCGCACCGGCTGCTCAGCGAGGCCGCCGCGAAGCTCAAGCCCGGCGAGTCCGGCCTGCTGGCTCTAGACTGGAACAATGGCAACCGCACGATCCTCGTCGATCCGCTGCTCACGGGCCTCTTGATTGGGCAGACGCTGCACACGTCGGCGCCCGAGGTGTACCGGGCGCTCGTCGAGGCGACGGCCTTCGGGTCGTTGCGCATCATCGAGCGCTTCGAGGAGTACGGCGTGCGGATCGAGTCAATCGTGGCCGGCGGCGGAATCCCCGAGAAGAACCCGTTCGCCATGCAGGTGTTCGCCGATGTGTGCAACCGGCCGTTCCGGCTCAGCCGCTCCTCGCAGACATGCGCGCTCGGCGCGGCGATCTTCGGCGCCGTCGTCGCGGGGGTCTATCCGAACGCGGAGGCGGCGCAAGCCAGGATGACGGGCCTGAAGGACACCGTGTACGAGCCGATCCCGGAGAACGCCGCGGTCTATGCCGAGCTGTACGAGCTGTACCGGGAGCTCCATGACGCCTTCGGCACGAAGTCGCACGCCGGCGGTCTGTACACGGTGATGAAGCGGCTGATCGCGATCCGGGACCGCGTCCGGAAGGGTTGAGTCAAGGGGCTGGGCCGGTGAGGAGGTCGGCCCAGCATCCGGGTTCGAGCGAGCCGAGGTCGTCGTCTCCGAGCGCTGCGGCGGCGCCTCTCGTTGCGCCGGCGAAAGCCGCAGCTGGGTCCAGACCTTCGTCTGGATCGAATCCCGGCGGTCGGTGCGTCGCCAGCCGCACGTACTCCACGGGATCGCCGTTGCAGATCGGCCGGTCGCTGCCTAGGCACAGCCGCACCCCGGCGCGGTGCATCGAGCCCAGCGGGTTCAGCTTGGCCATGCGTTCCGGCCCGAGGCTTCGGGCGTAGGCCTCCGAGAAGTCGGCCAGGAACTCAGGCTGGACGCAGACGTGGCAACCGAGTCGGGACAGCTCCGCGATCTGACCTTCGTCGGCGATCATCGCGTGCTCGATGCGGTGGCGGGACGGTTCGCCCGTCTCGCGCAAGGCGTGCATCGCCAAGTCCAGAGCGTGGTCGCCGATGGCGTGGATCGCGACGCTCCAGCCCGCTTCGTGTGCGCGGCGCACCATCTCGCGCATTCGAGCCGGCCGGTACGTGAGCACCCCGCTCCAGCCGCTCGGCGGAACGGCGCCTCCCAGGTAGGCGCCACGAATCGCGGCCGTCCGTGCGCCGAGGGCGCCGTCCGCGAACACCTTGATGCCAGCCACCCGGCACCGGGAGGGATCGACGCCGGCCAACTCCTCCTCCCAGCCGCGCCGAGCCTTGGGCCCGAAGACCGCGGACCACTGCAGGTACAGGCGCAGGCGCACCGGGCAACCCCTTCGAGCGGCCAGAGCGTACGCACGGAGCTCGCGGCGAAGGTCGTAGTAGCCGGTCATCATGTCGGCGACGGTGCCGATCCCCATCCCGGCGAGCCGCTCGCAGGCGCGCAGCACCGCCGTCGCCATCGTCCCCACGTCCTCTTTGGGCGCGAATTTGCGCAAGGCCTCCTGCGCGCGCTCCAGCAGCCAGCCGTCGGGGCGGCCGTCCGCACCTCGTCCGATGCGGCCACCGGCAGGATCGGGCGTTGCATCGAAAATGCCTGCAATCCGCAGCACGGCGCTGTTCACTAAGCTGGCGTGGCCGCTGACGTGCCGCAGAACGATCGGGACGTCGGCAGAGAGCCGATCGAGGTCGCCCCGCGTGAGGGCCTCGTCCTCGCTCAGCCGGTTCGGGTCGTA
>DPBN01000057.1 GCA_003516955.1 Armatimonadota bacterium
CGGCCCTCGGAGCCTTGAGTTCCGCTTCTGCCGGGCCTATACTCGCGGCCGAGGATCCCATGATGACTCGCATTGCCCGGTTCTGGCTCCCTGCGTTTCTTCTCCTCTGGACGGGCGCCGCCGCGCCCGCCGCGCAGGGGGAGAAGAAGATCAGCATGAAAACCGCCCCGCCTGCCGTGCGCGAGGCCTTCGAGAAGCAGTTCCCGCAGGCGCGCGTGCTGGGCGTCTCGGAAGAAAAAGCCCCTGACGGAATGCTGTACGAAGTGGAGAGCGAGTGGCGGGGGCGCCATTACGACGTGACCTACAAGTCCAGCGGCGCGCTCGTTTCCGTCGAAGAAACCATCCCCATGGCTGAGGTTCCTCCCGCGGTGGCGGCGGCTCTGAAGAAGGAGTTCCCCTCGGCGAAAGTCGTCCGCGCCGAGAAAATCACCGAAGGCGGCGTCCTGAGCTACGAGTTCCAGCTCAAGGGCGGCCCGAAAAAAGAAGCGAAGTTTTCCGCCGAAGGCAAACTGCTGGCATCGGAATAAAACGCCGCCCGCCGCCCCGGATTACGGGATTTCGAAGACCGCCAGCACGGGGAAATGGTCCGAGGGGAAGACGTTTCCCTTGTGATCCGTGATTGTTTCCGCCGAGACAGCTTTCCACGGAGCGCGGTAGAGGATCCAGCCAATGCGCCCCGGGCGCGGCTTCCCGCTGAAGCCGTGGAAGGTGTCCTGCGGGCCGGTCCGCGCCGCGGCGTCGAGCCACGCGTCGCGCAGGTTCCGCGCCAGCACCTGATGCGCGCCGCCGCCGGCGTCCGCGTTGAAGTCGCCGGTCACCACCACCGGTTCGTCATTGTCCAGCAGCCCGACGCGGCAGGCGAGCAGCATGGCGCTCTTCAGCCGCGCCGTCTCATCCACGTCGCGGTGCGCGAAATGCGTGTTGAAATAGCGGAAACGTTTTCCCGTGCCCGTGATTTCAAACACCGCCCAGGTGACCATGCGCGGCAGGCTCATGTTCCAGGAAATGCTGCCGGGTTTTTCCGGCGTGACCGAAAGCCAGAAATCGCCGTTTTCGACCACTCGAAGCCGGTCTTTCCGGTAGAAAACGCCCATGTGCTCGTCTTCATGGTTCCCGCGCCGGCTCAGTCCGAACCAGGCGTATTCGGGCAGCTTCTCGACGATGTACTGGCCCTGCTCGTAATACAGCTCCTGCGTTCCGACGACGTCAGGGCGGCGGGATCGGATCGTCTCCACAAGCAGATCGCGGCGCGCCGACCATGCGTTGGCGCCGTCGCCCGGGTTGGGGTAGCGGACGTTGAACGTCATCACGCGCAGGGATTCCGCCGCGCCGCAGAGGCTCGCGAGCTGAAGAGCCAGCAGGAACAAGAGACGCATGTCTTCGTTATACAATCGCGGGCATGAGAATGCTGGCCGCGCTTCTGCTGGCGTCAGCCCTGGCCGCCGCGCAGACGCCGGAAGCGCGGGACCTCGCGCCGCGCCTCGAGCGGATGCTGACGGACAACATCCTGAAGTTCTGGCACCCGCAGACGCTGGACCGGGAGCATGGCGGCTACCGCCTCAACCACGACGAACGCGGTGCCTGGAAAGGCGATGCCCCCAAGGCGCTGGTCACGCAGGCGCGCATGGTCTGGTTCTTCGCCCGCATGGCGCGGGCCGGGTACGGAGACCGGAAGCAGATGATCGAGGCGGCGGACCACGGCTACCGCTTCCTGATGGAGCGCATGCGGGACCCCCGCCACGGCGGCTTCTACTGGCGCGTCGATGCCACGGGGCTGAAGCCGCTGGCGCCGAAGAAGCACCTCTACGGGCAGTCCTTCGCCCTGTATGCCCTCAGCGAGTTCGCCATGGCTTCGGGCCGCAGGGACGTGCGGGAGGAAGCCGTGCGCCTGTTCGAGCTGCTCGAAGAGAAGGCCCACGACCGCCAGCACGGCGGCTACCTTGAGTTCTTCAACGAAGACTGGTCGCTTCCTCCGCCGGAAGAACGCGGCTACATGAGCGCCGGTCCCGGGATGAAGTTGATGAACACGCATCTCCACCTGATGGAGGCGATGACTTCGTTCTACCGCGCCACCGGCCTGCCGCTGGCGCGCGAGCGGCTGATCGAGCTGATTACCATCGAGGGCTCCGCCGTCGTGCGCCGCCAGTGGGGGGCCTGCTCCGACCGCCACCTGCGGGACTGGACCGCCGTGCTGGACGGGCCGGGCGGCCGCGCCAGTTACGGCCACGACCTGGAGAACATCTGGCTGCTCGAAGACGCCCTGCGCGCCGCCGGCCTGCCTGTGGAGCCATGGCTCGAGTTCTTCCGCCAGAACTTCGAGTACTCGATGCGCTATGGCTGGGACGCGCGCGATGGGGGATTCTGGGATTGGGGCCCGCTCGGCAAGCCCGCCGAGAGCCGCGTGAAGGTCTGGTGGGTGCAGGCGGAGTGCCTCTATGGGCTGGCTCGCTTGGCAGAGGAGGCGGACTCGACCTACCTGGAGCCTGCCGCCCGCCTTTGGGAGTGGATTCGCACGCGTCAGCTGGACGCGCAGTTCGGGGGATGGTTCGAGGCGATCGGCGACGATGGTCAGCCTGTGGACGACTGCGTGAAGGGTCATCGCTGGAAGGCGATGTATCACGAAACGCGCGGCCTTTTGTACTCTGCGCGATCGCTTCGGCGGATGGTGGCGCGGGCCTGAGGAGTCACGGAACGATTACGCCTGGTTGCGGGCGCGTGAACAGGGCGGCGTCCTTCGACTTGACCCCAGCCGCGCGAACCATAGGCGGAGTCGGACCTCTGGAGTCCCTGCAGGATTCGGCCCTGGTGTCCTAGAACAGGCACCGTGGGGCGTCCACCGGCGCTGGGAGGGACGATCGGCCGCTCAGGCCGAAGCTTCCCGCAACAAAGGTTGCTCTAGACGAAGGAGGACCATGCAGGTACAGGAGAAGAGGGTCGTCGTCCTCGGGGCAGGGATCGCCGGGCACACGGCCGCCATGTTTCTGCGGCGCCGTCTCCCGAGGAACTGGGAGGTTCGCGTCGTCTCGCCGAACGCCCACTACAACTGGATACCGTCGAACATCTGGGTCGGTGTCGGTCTGCTGCCGGCCAGGAAGGTCTTGGTTCCGCTCGAGCCGATCTACCGGAGGACACGGATCGCGTTCACGCAGGCCCGAGCTACGGAGATCCACCCCGAGGGTGGACGCGGGCACGAGAAGCCGTACGTCGTCGTGCAGCCGGTCGCGCCGGGCTCCGACGGCCAGGCGGTGGAGATCGAGTACGACTACCTGGTGAACGCCACCGGCCCGAAGCTGAACTTCGGGGCCACGCCGGGGCTTGGGCCGGAGGGGCATTCGCTCTCCGTCTGCACCGCACAGCATGCCGAACACGCGGCCGCCGAGTTCCGGAAGGCGCTCGACCGGCTGGCCCATGGGGAGCGTCTGACGTTCGTGGTGGGCACGGGTCACGGCCAGTGCACCTGCGAGGGCGCCGCCTTCGAGTACGTGTTCAACGTCGAGTTCGAGATCCGCAAGCGGGGGCTCCGGGACCGCGCGCGCATCGTGTATCTGACCAACGAGGCGGAGCTGGGCGACTTCGGAGTGGGCGGCCTCAACCTGGAGGTCGCGGGCTACGTGGTGCCGAGCCGCATCTTCACGGAGTCGCTGTTCGTCGAACGGGGCGTCGAGTGGGTGCTCGGTGCGCACGTGCAGCGGGTGGAGCAGGGCCGCGTGTACTGGGAGGACCTGCAAGGGGAGGAGTTCTACCTCGACTTCGACTTCGCGATGCTGCTGCCGCCCTTCCGCGGAGCGGACCTGCGGGCCTTCGACCGTCACGGCGCGGACATCACCTCCAAGCTGTTCGCCCCGAGCGGGTTCATGAAGGTGGACGCGGACTACACCCCGAAACCCTACGAGGAGTGGTCGCCCAGGGATTGGCCGAGCACCTACCAGAATCCGGATTACCCGAACGTTTTCGCCGTGGGCATCGCCTTCGCGCCGCCCCACCCGATCACGCCTCCAAGGGCGAACCCCAAGGGAACGCCGATCAGTCCCGCGCCGCCGCGCACGGGAATGCCCAGCGCCATCATGGGCCGCGCGGTCGCGGAGAGCATCGCCGACATGGTTCGTGGTAGGTCGGCGCGGCCCACGCACCGAGCCTCGTTGGCCGAGCTCGGTGCCGCGTGCGTCGCCTCGGCGGGCTACAACCCGTTCACAGGCTCGGCGGCCGCGATGACGATGTATCCGATCGTGCCGGACTACGAGAAGTATCCGGTGACGGGTCGTTCCAAGCGCGACACGTTCGGCGAGATCGGCTCCGCCGGGCACTGGATCAAGATCGTCCTGCACCACATGTTCCTGTACAAGGCGAGAGCGCTGCCGGGCTGGTGGCTGATTCCAGAGTGAGGAGGGAAGGGAAATGGATGCTGGCAATCCCAAGCCTTGGACGCCGTCGAAGAGGGTGGGGCCGACCGCCCCGATCCCGACGAAGTGGACGCTCTTCCTGCGCCGATGCGTGCTCTGGCAGGCGGTGCGGTTCGCCGCGATCAACCTCAAGATGATCTCGATGATCCGCCGGAGCCACCACTAGGTCACGGGGCTTGGCCCGCCGTCTGCTAGGCCGCCTCGGGGCCGACAGGGTCCTTAGGGGGCGGGGGGCCGTCGGGCAATCGGTTCGTCGACCAGAGCGAGACGAGCGCCACTGCGGCACCCACCCAGAACGGCATCTGGTAGTTGGCGGTGTACTCCCAGAGCAGAGCGCCGCCGATGGGGACGACCACGGCCGCGATGTGGTTCATCGTAGTGCCCATGGCGAGCGACGGCGTGAGGTCGGCCGGGCGCACAATCCGGTGCAGGTACGTCGTGAAGCCGACGGAGAACGAGAAGAGGACGTTGTCGATCAGATACAGGGCGTACAGGACGCCGGGAAGCCGGATGGTGGCGTAACCGACGAACACGAGGGTCAGGGCGATCGCGTAGGCCATCAGCGGCTTGCGCTCGCCGAGGCGGTCCACGACGCGGCCGATGCGCGGGGCCGTGATGGAGATCAGGATGGAGTTCACGAACTGCAGCGCCAACATCGGCGCGAGGGGTGTCTTGTAGACCGCGATCAGCGTGAACGTGGCGAAGGTGGAGAAGACCTGCCGTCGGCATCCCTCCAGAAAGGTCAGCAGATAGTAGAGTCCGTATTCCCGGCGGAACACGATCGGTTGCCGCGGAAGGCCGGCCGCGTGGTGGGACAGCCCGAGGAACAGGCAGCCCGCGGCGAGGATGAGCGCGCCCGCA